>JAPLIP010000040.1 GCA_026389065.1 Candidatus Dependentiae bacterium | reverse complement strand
ATAGCAATGAGTAGCATGATTTTTTTAGTGGTTTTTTTGTGCTTAAAAACACCCCATGCCTTTATTATTCTATGACAGATTTGATATAATTAAAGTATATAAAAATTGCTAAATTAGGGTTCTTTATGAAAAAAATAATTTTATTTCTGATGATGTTTCCATTTTGTAGCGTAAAAGCAGATCAAGCTGTAGATCAAGAGATTTGCGCATTGCTTTCTTATGGATATGGCGATAATCCAGAAAATGCAAGAAGGGGATATTTTGACATAGCTCCTTATGGATATGGTAATAACTGCTATGTTCCAACCTTTACCCTTGATTCGCTGTGGAGCTCTATTTTCAAGCATGAAAGCTATGTTGCAGATTTACAGGCTGTTTTTAATAAATCATTAAAAAACAAAAACTTTGTGGCAATTGGGCACTCTCGTGGAGCCGAAATGTTAATTCATTTTATGGGTGCACATAATCCAGAAAAATTAGAGGCTGTTGTTTTAATGGCTACGCCAGTTTCTGTTGGAGCTGTAGTAAAAGGAAAATTTTTTGGCAATCCTAAAAAAGTTCCAGAAAAAACTTTAAAATCTATTAAAAAGATAAAAAATAAAAATTTGCCGATTATATTATTTCATCAGCAAAACGATCAGCTTATTACCTTGGCGCATTCTAAGTGCCTTCTCAAAGCGTTTAGAGCTCAAGGATTTAAAAACATCTCGCTCATTGTTTTAAATAGCGGTGGACACAACGACATCATGGATAATTATGGTTATAAATCACTTCAGGCATTTTACAAAGAATATAAATTACCATATGACGCCTTGGTCTTACAAAGCTAGGCGCAAAATCAGTTTTTGGGTGTTTTTATGTTCAATAAAATAAAGGTAAAATTAGTTTTCTTCCTGTTCAAAACAAGCACCATTTTTTTCAAGAAGAATGTTTTTGCCTACAGATAATGTTATTCAGATTTAGCTTAAGATTAATGGAAAGTCCATTGGTCATAGCGGATATCGAACACTGCTTTGGCATTTGCCAAGCATGATCAAACTTGTTGAAAGCTCTATGTCTTGTGCTAGCGATAAGCATGTTTATATAGATTTTAAAGAGACGGCTTAGTTGTTGTTGACTTTTATGTCACAGGATCTATTAATTTAAGTGAGGAATCATTAATTTAATAAAAAGAGGTGGTATGAATATAAAATACAAATTTATTATGGCTCTGTTTATTTTAAATGGCATTTCTATGGCCAGCGAAGTGGGCAGAAATGACGGTGGGGAATACTGCGATCGTGCATATCGATCCAATGGTGGTGGGATCTATCAAGGTGTCTATGGTGCTGATCTAAGCACAACAAAGGATGCAAGCGTCTATTCATTTCAAGACGACCAAAATCAAGCATCGTTTTTTCAAGGAGATATGAATTTTGAAGAGATTAAAAATTTTTTTCCAATTCTTACAAAAACCGTTCATGGTTATCCTTTAATTTATTTCGATTCAGGCTCTACTGCACAAATGCCAGCAGAGGTTCTTAATTCCATAGTTAATTATTATCAAGATTATAAATCTAACGTCGGTCGTGGGCAGTATGAGTTTGCAGAGTTATCAACGCTTATGTTTGAAAAATCTCGAGCAAAGGTTGCACGGTTTATTGGTGCAAAGCCACAGGAAATTGTTTTTACGTCTGGAGCTACAGCAAGTATTAATTTAGTTGTTCACGTTTGGGCAAAACAACACATTGGCATGGGCGATGAAATTTTAGTTTCAGAAGTTGAGCACAATGCAAACTTTATTCCGTGGAGGCAGCTTGCGCTCGCAAATGGTGCGGTTTTAAAAGTTGTTCCAGTCGCGGATCGTGGCATTATCGATATCGAAGTTTTAAAAACATATCTTTCAGATAAAACAAAATTAGTAGCTATCACGCATCAATCAAATATTTTGGGAACAACCAATAATATTGAAGAAATTGTCGCAGCAAGTCATGAAGTCGGGGCAAAGGTGTTAGTTGATGCTGCTCAATCTGTTGTGCATCAAAGAATTGACGTTGCTAAAATGCAATGTGATTTTTTATCATTTTCGGGGCATAAATTGTTTGGTCCTACGGGGGTTGGAGTCTGTTTTATTAAACAAGATTTGTTTGAAGAGTGTGCTTTGCAAAATTTTGGAGGTGGCATCGCGACTCATGTTTCACAAAATAATATAGTATTTAAAGATTTTCCACATTGTCTGGAGCCAGGAACTCAGCCGATTGCTCAAGTAATTGGTCTTGGCGCAGCAGTAGATTTCATGATGGAGCATGTTAATTTTGATCAGGTGCAACATCATGAGACTCAGCTTGTTTTAAAGCTTGCAAAAGCTCTTGAGCAGATGCCAGGAATTAGGCTGGTGAGCATAGTTCCAAAAGAAGGTGAGCATTCAAACATGGTGACGTTTATTTCAGATAAATTCCACGCCTATGACATTGCAGAATATTTAGATAAATATGGAATTGCTGTTCGCTCTGGCGTTCACTGTGTTCAGCCATACCATGATAAGCTTGGCGGAAATTACTCCACCAGGGTAAGCTTTTCTATGTATAATGATGCTAGCCAAGTTGATTTTTTGATTGAGTGCTTGCAGGCACTACTATCTCTGTAGAAAAATCCTATAAATTATAAAAACTTCTGTAATAGATCAATGGAGATATATGAAAAATAAAATAATAATGTTGTTGCTAGCTACGAATTTCATTCTAGTATCGATTCATAATGAAAATATTATACCTGCTCATGAGCTGATAGGAAGCTTTGAAGATATGGTACATCGTTCAAAATTAGTTAACAGTCAGACGCCTTTTCCAGAGCCTAGAAACAATGATATTTTTTGTATTGCTGGTTCAGATGACAGTAAAAAAATTACAATCGTAAATCAAGCAAGGTCGGTATATATTATTTTGCACAGTAAGGTTCTTTCTTTAATAGATGCATTTTTAGCATATAAAAAAATACACGGCAGCTCTGTTGAAAAAAATCTATATAAAAATTTAACGACACAGTCGTTTATTGATCGATTGATTTCTAAAAGACCGTTAATGTTTATGCTTGAAACGGATAGATATATTTTGAGAAGTGGAAAAAAGGGCTATGGTGGCTTTGAGGCTATTGGAACAGAAAATGAGCAAAAGCCACTGGTTTTGCAAGATTATCTTTCATATGACGAAATTCAGATTTCAGCATTGCTTGGAGTTTCTACGCCAACATATTTTATAAATAACGGATCTCGTGATAATTCTGCTTTGGTTGGTTCTGTTGGAACTTATCAAGAGTCAGGGGTTTACGTTGGACTGGTTGGAGCTCGATTTGAAAAGCCAGCGCTTATGGAATGGCAACATATGATTATTACGCCAGCGCAAAGCAAAGAAGAGCAAACCTTGCCTAAGGCAAAAGAAACGGGCATAGACAAGCTTTTAAATTGGCTTAAAAGCTTTTATGAAAAAAAGAAAATTTCTAAGCAAGATAATAAATTATTGCAGATTTGGCAGGATTTTTATGGTGAAAAGTTTCAAACTTTTGATTGCGTAAAAAATGATATAAGCGGTAGGTATATTCGAATTGATGATAATACTTTTTTAGATAGTTTGATCTATAAAAAGCGGATGAGAATTGTTATAGAGCCATTTTTGGTTGATGCAAATATCAGAGGCAAGAATATTGGCAAAAAGGTTTATTGTCATGTTGTTGGCCTTGGGCTTGGAGTTTGGCAAATATCTGCCGAACAATCAAAATTGATGCTAGAAGTGTATGGTGAACTTTTAAGTGGCCGTGGCTTTCCTTTTATTTCAGACATTGATTTTAGTTATTTCCCAAGCGATTGTAAGTACTGTTCGCGAGTCGGTCATTTGGGAACTTTTAATGCTTTTGGTAATAATATAAAAATGCACTTTTCAAAACGAAATCCAGCAGATAGGTTAATTGGCCAGGACGCAGATAAGTTGCTTGTTGCAATGTATGCTTGGGATGGCAATTCCTATCCAGGTAATGAATATTGGGCTGGGATGCTTACAGCATCTGGCGATCCAGCGGCCGCCTGCTGCTCAACTATTTCTCAGCTGCAAAATCCTTTGATTAATAAGAATCTAAGTTCTGATTTTATGCTTGTTGTGTAAAAACTCAATAAAAAAGCCGCTTGTAAAAAGCGGCTTTTTTATTGAGTTTTATTTTTGCAGGATTATCTTTTTGGTTCATCAGCTCTTGCAAATGCAATTGCTATCATTTCTTGAATGGTTTTTTCTGACATTGGCCCTTGTTGAAAACTTGCCTTAGCTAGTCGTTCAATATCGTTATCTTTTTCTTCTAATAGCTTTGTAGCAAGTTGACAGTATTCCTGTAGTTTTTGATTTTCTTCTATTGCTTTTTGTAGTTTGAATTTACGCTGCAAGGCTAAAACAGAAATGTAAAACAAATCTTTTTGGGTCTCTTGCAAAGATATTTGCTTTGGTGGCGCGTACATCAAAGCAGTCGATATCAATAATACAAAGCTTAAACAAGATTTTCTTGCTACAGAAATCATAGTTTCTTCCTTATTTTGGGTTAGCTGGCGCTATTTGCGCACTTGAAGCTTTTAAAAATGAAGGAATGAATGCTTTTGGGTTATTGAAAAGTTCAGCCATTAAGTTTTTACACGGATTAACTATTTTGCCAGTAATTGGTTTTGAAACGTTGTTTTTGCAGCAATCAGTGTTAGAAAATAAGTAAGCAGATATTGCAAAAAGAGTTGCTCCAAAAAAAACTCTTTCGCGTTTGATTTGTTGTTGGCGTGCTTGTCTATCGTGATTTGCTTGTAGCGTGTAAGCAAACTCTTTTAGGCTTAAAGCTTGGGATACGGCATCGTCAAGGTTTTTTTGAGTGAATTGTTCTGGTCGCTCAGTTAATTTTTTAGCCACGGCATTATCAATATCTTCTTGCGTAAATAATAATTTATTTGGCTCTGCGTTTTTTAATTGATTTGGTCGACTAGTTGGTACGGCAACTCTTTTAGGTAAATTTTTAAAAAGCTCCAAATCGTGTTGAGCTTTTAATCCTTGACGAGCTCGATCAGCTTCAAGATTGTAATCTTCTGGCTGCAAAGATTCACATGCGACGATAGCAGCAGTAATAATTGTTTGTAGCTGTTCTTCTTGAGCAGCTCTGTCTGCAGCATCAACGCATGGAAAAAAAGTTTTTTCTCTTGGCGAATTTTCTTTGCTAGATGGTTGGCTGTTTTGACTTGTAAGAGTAAGTGATGAAATTTGCAGTATTGAAAAGACTATAAAAAGTTGTTTTTTTAAAGAGACCATTTTTTTCCTCAAAAAGGATTGCGGTTAAATAAATTATTGATGTCAGTATAAATTTTTTTTATTGAAAGTCATTGTTTTTAAAGGCTTATTTTTTTTGGCAGTAAGTTAATTTGCTATAGCAAAAGCTGAGTCTTTTGTGTAAAACCTAGAGTTTTTGCGTTCAACTAAGTATAATTTATACATGATATAAATTTTGAAACCGTATTATAAATCATATCGAAAGAAAAATATGAATAATTTTTTCTCAAATAGTTTATTTTTCAAGTCGTCTGTCCTTGCTGGGCGTGAATTAAAAAGTAAGCCAGGTTTTTGGGCTCTTTTGTATGCAAAATTTTTCTTTGCTGCAATGGGAGCGTCTATTTTATTAATTATTGGATCTATCTTAGGCCTAGCGGGCTTATTAGGATTATCTAAGGCTTTTGCGGTTGGATTTCCGAGTATATCGCCGCTATTTTTAGTTGAACTAGCTTCTTTTGTCAGACAAGGTGGAGCTATGGTTTATGTATCACTTGGGCTGATCCTAGCTCTGAGTATTCTTTTTCTCTCGGCTTTTTTATATGGGATGTTAAATTTTTCTGTAATCTTTTTTGCTAATTCATTAGACGCTGCGCGTGGCAATGCTCCGCGTGGAATGGTTAGAACGCCACATGTTTTTAGATTTTTCCCATTATTTGTTTTTGGTTTTCTTTTGGGATGGCCATATACTTTTGCGGCTGATTCGACGCTGAGATTTATTATTCCTCTTATGTTTTTTATGAAATACTACATTTTTTATAGCAGAACTATTTTTGCATATGGATTTATGCTTGATGGTTCATCATTTATTCAAGCTTTAAAACAAAGCTGGTCGGCAACATCAAATAAAGGCTTTCAAATGTGTTTGTTTGGTTTGTTTTATCTTTTAATAGATAGCATGGCAAAGGTGAATAGTTTGATGGTTGGCTATGGCGTAGCAGCAATAATTGTTGGATTAATTGTCTTTACTTCTATCGCAGCAATATCACATCTTTTTTATTGCTTGATGTTTGCATACAGCTACATTTCACTCAAAGAAGAATCGAAAAATTAAGGCACAATTAAAATGATTAGAAAATTACTAGCATTGATTAACATTGCACTTGGATTATTTTTAATTTTTATCGTTGGAGGTAAGTTTTTACTTCAAGCGGTAAGCGTTATTGTAGGGTTTGTTTTTTTATTTAGAGGGATTTCGATGCTTACGATGGCTCGAATGGCATCTAGATTTCAAGCAAATTTTTTCAATAACGATAGGTTTGATCAGTAAAAATATTTATTATTTAGGCTTTTAAAAAAGGAGAGTCTGTATGAAATTTTTTCTAGTAAAAGATTCAAGCAATTTTGCATGGAGCTGCTTAAAAAACAACCTTGATGGTTGGTTTATGCTTTCTTTAAAATCATTTCTCATGATGCTCGTAATGATTGGCGGGCTTATGACTTTTATGCTGTGTACGCTTTTTTTATACGGCTTTATGGGTATTACGCCAGGATTTTTTTTATATGATCCTTCTATTTTTATTCAATTGCTAATCCTTCTGTTTTTTATTGCAGGGATCTATCAAGCACTCGTCCAAATAGTTAGTTACAGCAATGTTCCAATTGCAAATTCTCTTGATGCTGCATACCAAAAACCACTAAGAGGGTTTAATAATCGAGTACAGGTTCGAGCTCTGTTCTTTGTTGGCATTTTTCAATCTATTGTCATTGGGCTTGGCTTTTTAATGCTTATCGTTCCTGGGATTTATTTTGCAGTAAGATTTTCTTTTGCTCGATTAATTATCCTTGATGAGCAATGTGGATCGATGAGCGCTATGAAAAAAAGTTGGGAACTAACCGAGAATAACTTTTCAAATTTATTTCCAGTTTCTGTTTGTACATTTGTTCTTTTGATGTTTCCTATCACAAGGCTTATCAATCTTTTTTTTCCATTCATAGATTTGATGATGTCTTATGTCTATGTTTCTTTAAGGCAAAAGTAAGGTTGGTTGACAGAGCTGATTTTTTTGTTTTAAAGTAAGCATCGTAGGATCAAATTTTTTAATGATAAAAAAAGGAATTATATGTTCAATCAAAAGTTTTCTTTAGAGTCTGCGTATAGCACAGGCGCAAAAACAGTTTTAAATCATATTATATTCTTTGTTGCATCAATGGCTGCTGGCCTGATTGGTTGTGCAGCATATCTAGTAACTCTTGGTATTATCGCTATGAATGTTGGATCTATGAGATATCACATTTTAGCATTGGTAAACATGTTCAAACATGTGTTAGATTCATCAACGGGTCCGTTGCATTATACTGGAACAACAGTTCAAGAATCAGTTAGATCATATTTTTCAGCAGATGTTGCGGGTCAAATCCTTGGTCATGACGTTATTTCAATTGATGTTTCTGGATATGACATTGCGTACATTGCATCATGGTTAATCCCAACAGCGCTTGTGCTAAAATTATTGCTTGATGTAATCACAATTGGTTGGACAAAATTAGCTCTTGATTTAAATAGCAAAAAAGACGTTTCGTTTAAATATATGTATGAATTTTATTACTTAGCTCCAAGAGTGTTTGTTGTAAATTTAATTGTTGGCTTGGCAACAATGGCTGCAGCGTTGGTGTTTTTAGTTCCTGGTATTTTTGTTTATGAACGCTTACGTTTTTCAAAGTATTTCATCATCGATAAAAATCTAAGCATTGTAAAATCTTTACAAGCAAGCTGGGCTTTAACTGAAGGCTCTGTTTTACATTTATTTGGCTTTACTATGATTTCTACTTTGATTAAAAGCTTAAGCAATGTTTTGGTTTTGGGCGCAGTGTTTACTGTTCCTTTGGCTAACCAAGCAGAAGCAAACGTTTATCTTCAGATGAAAAAATAATATATTTTACAATGTTCAAGAATATCAAAAAGGGACGGTTTTTATACCGTCCCTAAATTTTTAAAATATTATTTGTTGGTTTTGTTTTGATCCAACATAATCTCTTTTAAAATGTCTTTCAATTTCTTTGAGTTCCATACTCCACAAAGTTGGTCTTCCATGCGGGCAGCAAAAACGATTTTCTGTTTTTTCAAGCTCATTTAAAATATTGCTCATTTGCTCATGGTTTAAAGTGTCGCCAGCTCTGCAAGCAGCCTTGCATGCTTTTTCAGAAAGTATTTTGTCATGCAGTTTGTTGAACAGTTCGTCCGCTTGTAAGTTGCACTCTTTTATTAAATCCAGGCTGAGATGAATGATTTCTTCAACGCTTTTTGCTTGCATTTGTACTGGAGTAGATTGAATGATTATTTCTGTTTGACTAAAAGGTTCAAGCAAAATTCCATGCTTTTCAAAAAGCGATAGATGCGCCTCAAGCTGTTGGATGTCATGAGTAGTCAGTTTGACTATGTGCGGGAATAAAAGTTGTACCGTCGTTGCTTTAATGTCAGCATTTTTTTTAAAGCGCTCATATAAAATTCTCTCATGAGCAGCGTGCTGATCAACTAAAATAAGCTGCTGTTCTTTTTCAATCATGATATAGGTTTTTTTAAATTGCCCTACGATTGAAAATGGTTCTTGCTCATAAATAAAATCATTTTTTAGCAGTTTTTCTGGTCTTGAAACTGAAAGCGCTTGCTTTGCTTGCTCTATAAAACTTACTGGATGGAAAAAGGGTGTGGCGCCAAGCTTTTGAAAGCTTGTATGAAATTGTGTTGGTGGCTGATAAGCAAAAGGTTGTTTTGCTTGAGCTATTTCTGGATTGTCCCAAATAATGTTTTCAGATTGTGGCAAAATAGAGTTTGTTGAAAATGAAAAATTATTTTCTGCCAAAACAGGTTTGGAGCTTAAATTTTTATTTAAAGAGTCGCTTAGTGTTTGTTTAACTATTTCTTCTACCGCCCTTTGCACAATTCCTGGATGTAAAAATTTAACCTCTTCTTTTTTAGGGTGAACGTTGATATCAACTTGAGTTGGATCAATATCAATAAATAAAAAAGCAGCAGGATATTTTTGGGCAGGCAAAACTCCATCATATCCTTTGATAAGGCCTTTGGTGATTTCGATATTTTTAACCCAGCGATTATTTATAAATATAAAAATTTGTCCACGATTAAACCTATAATAATGTGGCGTTGAAATTGCACCAGAAATTGAAATGTTTTTAATTATTGTTGGGTCAATGGTTAAAAGTTGCTCGCTGAGGTTTCCGCTCCAGAGCTGTGCACATCTAACTTTGATGTCGGTAGTTGGGGGGCAGTTGTAAGACATGTGTCCGTTGTGAAATAATTTAAAATGTATGTTTGGTTTTCTCAGGCAAAACGCTTGAAAAATAGAAACAACCAAATTCCATTCAGTATCATCACTTTTTAAAAATTTTTTTCGTGCAGGAATATTGTCAAAAAGGTTTGTGATAGAAATTGTTGTCCCTGTTGGATGTGAGGCGAAATCATCAACAATTATTTTTGAGTCTTGTAAAATCAGATGGCTGGCGCTTTTTTGATCATCTATTTTAGTTGTGAGCTCGACGCGACTGACAGAGGCTATACTTGAAAGAGCTTCGCCTCGAAAGCCATACGTTGTAACTGTTTCTAAATCATGAACTGTAGATATTTTGCTTGTGGCGTGATGAGCAAAGCAAAGTTTTGCATCTTCTGGTGACATGCCAGATCCATCATCTGTGATTATTATTTCGTCTTTGCCTGCAGCTCGAGTTTGAATGATGATTGTATTGGATTGAGCATCTATGCTGTTTTCAATCAATTCTTTTATTATGTGTGCTGGTCGCTCAACTACTTCACCAGCGGCAATTTTAATGGCTTCTTGTGGATCTAAAAATTTAATTGTTTGTGCCATGGTTTACTTTCTAAGCTGTTAAAAATATTACACTTTTAATCGTACCAATTATTTTTCAAAACAAGAATTAAATGTTTGCCAGAGCTAATTAAAATAGCCCGCCACTTATAAAGTTTGCGGGCTATAAGAATATTTAGGTGTGTGGATTAACAGTTCATATAAAAAAATAACGCTGCCAAAAATATAATTGTTCCGGCACGCTGCCAAAAATATAATTGTTCCGGCTACGTCAACAATATATATTAATAAGTCGAAATCATTTTCAATTTTATTGAAATTATGCCACTGAATAATAAATTTTACTGTTATTACACCCAGCGCTGTTGCAATCCATGTGTTCATATTCTGATTCATAATTTATGTCCTAAAATATGAACTTTTATATAATAAGATATAGCGACCGCAATCATTGCCATCGCATACAGCATATACCATGTGTACATTATAAATCCTTGTTATTTAATTTTATCTTCTGTTGAGGCAGTTTGCGTGGCAAATTTTGTAAGCTCATGTAATGTTTGTTTAGATTTTCCCGAGATATCTTCATAGCTTTGTAAAATCGTTTTTGGTTCTGGTAAAACATTATTGGATAAAGCATCGAGTG
>JAPLIP010000039.1 GCA_026389065.1 Candidatus Dependentiae bacterium | reverse complement strand
AATGTTGTGATTGGTGGTTATACTTATGAGCCTAGCGGATATCAAACAGCAGTTGCTCGGTTTACACCATCTGGAGTTTTGGATAGAAGTTTTAATGGCTCAGGTTCTCAGCCTGGCACAGCAGTTACGACTATTAATGGAAATCCGGATAGTCAGAATAATGAAGTATTTGGGGTTGCAATTGACTTAAATAATAAAATAGTTGTAGCTGGATATACATACTCTGATGAAAATAGTGAAAAATCTTTTTCCCTTGCTCGATTTAATGAAATATCTTGATTTTAAAAATTAAAATTTACAAACTTATAAAAGAGAGGAGCAATCCTCTCTTTCTTTTTAATAAACTATTTTATATGCAGGATTGCAAACTGGTAGCTATTTTAAGCGATTTATTGGAAAACTCTTGTTGCAAAAACACATCTGTGCTAATTTGTATGTCGATGTGCAAAGTAGCACAAGAATGATTGTTTTGGCGATTGGATAGTAGGATTGAATATGTTTATTTCAAGAAATATTGCTCAAGTGATGCCTAAATTTCAAAAATTTCCAGTAATTGCTATTCTTGGGCCACGCCAATCGGGTAAAACTACATTTGCTCAGAATTGGTTTAAAAATCACACATTTGTTAGTTTTGAGCAGGCTCATATTTTACAAGAAGCTCAATTAGATCCAGAAAAATTTTTAAAACGATATGAAAATGATTATGGAATAATAATTGATGAATTTCAATATGCTCCAGAAATTTTATCACATATAAAATATATTTCTGATAAAATTAATCGTCCTGGATATTTTGTCTTAACTGGGTCTTCAAATTTTTTAATGAATCAACAAATTACAGAGTCTTTGGCTGGACGAATTGGAATTTTAACATTGTTGCCATTTTCAATTCAAGAGCTTAAGCAGGGTAATTTGATAGTTGGCTTAGATGAAATGATATTGCGTGGTGGTTATCCAAGAGTTTATACACAAGACTTTGATCCAGATGTTTTTTATCCATCCTATATTCATTCTTATGTTGAGCGTGATGTAAGGCAGCTTAGCGCAATTGGAGATTTGCAAGAATTTAAAAAATTTATGCATCTTTGTGCTGGTCGTATTGGTCAACTTTTAAATACATCAGACTTGGCTGTAAGTTGTGGCATTGCTCAAAAAACTGTTGAGAGGTGGTTGTCTATTTTACAAGCTAGTTACGTTATCTTTTTGCTTCAGCCCTATCATGCTAACTTTAATAAAAGATTGATTAAGCAACCAAAGATTTATTTTTATGACACAGGCTTAGTTTGTAGCTTGCTTTATATAAAAAATGCAAATAGTTTGTCGCAAAGTCATATGTATGGGCATATTTTTGAAAATTTTATTGTTGCTGATTTATATAAGCAGTACAGCAATGCAGGAACTCAGCCACCATTATATTTTTGGAGAGATAAAAATGGTCGCATTGAGGTTGACTGTTTAATAGATCAGGGAAGCCAATTAGTTCCTATAGAAATTAAATCTAGCATGACACCTCGTAGTGAATATTTTAATGGATTATTAAAGTTTAATGAAATTAGTAGTGGTCAAAGATCTGATCAAAATTATGTTATTTATGCTGGAGACATTGATCAAAAAATGCATTCAGGAATGATGATTGGGTGGAAAGAATTTGGTAATTTTATATCTACAATAAATAATTAGAAAAGAGTATGTATTTTTATTTTTTAATTATTGGATAGCAAGTGAAACAACAGACTATTAAAAATCGACAACGGGGAGTTGTTATTATTTCTGGGGCTACTGCAACTGGAAAATCGCTTCTTGCGTTAGAGTTGGCAAAAAAAATATCAGGCGAAATTGTTAATGCTGATATTGGTTCTTTTTATACTCCGCTTACTATCGGCACTGCAAAGCCTGACTGGATGGCGGACAGCAAGCAAATTGTTGATGGTAAAGAAATAGAAATTAAACATCATTTATTTGATATCTTGGACTGCCCTGATAACTTTACGGTGGTGCAGTTTCGTCAAAGATTAAAGCAGCTTTTTCAAGAAATTTGGGACCGTGGAAATACGCCAATTTTAGTTGGGGGTTCTGCTTTTTATATAAAATCTTTTTTTTATTCTCAATGTGATATTCCAGATACCGGTGAGTGGACAGCCAAGCTTGAAGCATCAACGCAAAGTACAAGTGAGCTGTGGCAGGAGCTGCATGATATTGATCCTGAGCGCGCGCAACGTATTTTAAAAGGGGATAGTTATAGAATTATCAGAGCCCTTGCAATCTTTAAAGCGACAGGCAAAAAGCCTTCATTGTTTCAACAGCGTACAGAGCCGCTTGCTCCATTTTATTTCATTGTTTGCACCCGAAAAAGAGAAGAGCTGTATAAAAAAATTGATGATCGTGTTTTGCAAATGCTTGAAGGTGGATGGCAAGAAGAGATTGAAAAAATACGAGGCACTGAGTGGCAAGATTTTTTGATGAAAAAAAAATTAATTGGATATGATGATTTACTTGGATTTGGCAACATGGCAACTCCATTAAATAATGAAATAGTTGCTTTGATACAGCAAAAAACAAGAAATTATGCAAAGCGACAAATTATTTTTTTAAACAAGCTTGAAAAAGAGCTGAAAGAAGCGATTGATTCAGGTGATTTGGTTGGTCAAGTAGATGAGATTTGCTTGACTTTATGTGACGTTGGTTTATATATAAATGGGTTATCAGAGCAAATTTTAAAAAGGTTTGGTTAAATTATTATGATGTCAGATCAAAATGGAATTTTAATTACAAAAAAAGAAGCAAGTGTTTGCGCGGCTACTTTAGTCGTTTTGGGCTTGCTTATTTTTATTGGTGGATACTTTTATGGCAAACAAAGTGTTATCGATGGGTTCACCCAAAAGGCAACACAAGAATCATTTAACGACAAAGTTGATTACTTGCTGACTATGCAATCATTTGCAGAAAAAAATGGTGGCGTGGAGGTCTTAGATGGTCAGGCTACACCGATTGCTACGCAAGCGGCAAGCGCAGAGATGGAAGTACCTGCACTTTTGCAAGACTTTTCTAGCGATGTTGATGAAATATCTGCTAAAGAAAATAGAGCATCTAAAAAAAACAAACAAGAATTAAAGTTAGAGCCAAGGCCAGAAAAAAAACATAATCATTATGCTGTGCTTTCTGGGTTTTCTAAGCGTTCAAGTGCTGCGGCTTTGGTAGCTAGGCTAAAAAAACAAAATATTGATGTTGAAGTGAAAAAGAAAACCAGCAAGTCCGCTTCTGGTAAAGTTACAAGAACTTGGTTTCAGGTTATAACAAAATCATATGATTCTAGAAACGATGTACAAAACATCGTTGATAAGGTTTTGAGCATAGAAAAAATCAAGCGTAGTGATATAAAAATAATTTAATATAAAAGTAGTTTAATAACAAAGTCACATAAACAAGAAGGATGACTAATGATAAGCTTGGTTCGTAAAAAATTGGTTAACAATAGTCTTTATAAAATATTTCTTTGGATTTTTCTTTTCATGATGGCACTTGGAAGCGGTGCGTCATTGTTTCAGACAGGTTCTCTTGAAAATTGGGAAATCAAAGCTTACAAACAGACTATGACCAAACAGGAGTTTCAAAATAAACTTTCATTGGCAAAGCGCCAGCAGGAAATGTTTAAACAAAAAGGATATTTTAATCCAGCTCAAAATCTTAAAAAAGAAACTCTTCAGGGATCTGTTTCAGAGCTTTTAAGTCAGCATCTTATGGATAAAATTTCTTTAAAAGTTCCATCTGATCAAATAGAAAGTGGAATAAAAAAACAGTTGGCGCATTTGCCATCTTATTTTTTTAATGAAAATGGTCAGCTTAATCAAGATGCTTTCAATCAGCAATTTGCTCCGCATACCATAGATGATTTTGCATCATCAGTAGAAACTGAAATTAAAAGCAAAGTTTTATATGGAATTATAGATGCTGGTATTTATGTTCCTGAGTTCGAAACATCACTTCAATACACCACAGAGTTTGCTCAAAAAACATATTCATACGTCACTCTTTCAAATGAAAAATATGTAGCTATTGCTAAAGAATCAAAGCCGTCAATGGAAGCTTTGCAAAAGTTTTATAAAAAGTCGCAAATTAGCGAAGCTTTTAAAACAGTTGAAAATCGCCAAGGTGTTATGTGGACATTTGATAGCTCAAGCTATGGCGCTGCTATTTCTGAGTCTGATGTAAAATCTTTTTATGATAAAAACAAGGCTAAAAGATACTTGCTCTCTCCTGCTAAAATGCAAATCAGAGCTCTTTTTGTTAAAAATGATGTTGCTGATGAAGCTCAAGCTAAGTCAAGAATAGAAGAGCTAAGACAAGAAGCTGAAAAAAACCCAGATCAGTTTGAAACGTTAGTTCGTAAATTTTCACAAGATAAATCATCGGCTGCTCGAGGTGGATTGAGCGACTTTTTTGAACAAGATGATAAGAAGTTAAACAAAATGGTTGTGTCTACAGCCTTTGAATATCTTTCTACTGATGGGCAAATTTCAGCCCCAATTAAAACAGAAGATGGATATGAATTGATACAGCGCGTTACTCGTCAGGCTGCAAAGTATAAAGATTTAAAATCTGTTGAGTCTGAAATCAAAAAAGAGCTCACTGTTGAAAGATTTAAAAAAAGATTCTCTCAAGATGCGTCAAGGGTTATTACTGGTGCTAAATATCACCCAGAAGCATTAATGAAATTTATTTCAAGCCATGGTGGCTCAAAAACTGAGATATCTTTAAGCTCTCGCAAACCAGGACTTGATTTTACCTATCTATTTAAAACAGAAGAGGGTCGATTTGCTACTTTCTTTGATAAAGACAATGGCGTTATCCTAACGTGCTCAAAAGTGGTAAAAAGCGTTGTTCCTGAGCTTTCTGAAGTCTCTGGCAAAGTGCTTGCAATGTATTATGATCAAAAAGCTTCTGAGTTAATGCAAAAAGATTTAGCCTTGGCGCTTAAAGATGCAAAAAACATGAGCATGGATCAGGTTGCTAAAAAATATGATGCATCTCTAGGAAAAGCTTCATTTACCTATAAAGATGAAAAAGCAGAACAAAGCTCTATTCTAAAAGAGCCTGCTGTGGCTGCAAAGACTAAAGGAATGCAGCATGAAGGCGCTTTGATATCGGTTGAAACAAAGGCTGGCGGAGTCGTTTTAAAGCTAGACAATATTGCTCCTCGCGATGAAAAGCACTTTGTTGATCAAAAGGGTCATTTGGGTGCAAGCCTGTTTTATATGAAAATGTATCAAATTAAAGATGGTTTTATTGCATCTTTATATAGAACTGCTAAGCTTAATAACAAGATAGAAATCAAAGCAGACCTACTAAATCTAACAAAAGAAGTATAAAAAACATGAAAGAAAAATCGAACTCTAAGAGTTTCGAACTTGATGATGCTGGGTCTAAGAAAAAAGCTCTAGAAGTAACTTTTTCTCAGATCGAAAAACAGTATGGCAAGGGCTCTGTGATGCTTTTGGGCGATCAGCCAAGTCGTGGAATCAAAGCGATATCTTCTGGGTCTATGCAAGTAGACGCAATTATGGGTGTCGGTGGTTATCCGATTGGAAGAATCATAGAAATCTTTGGGCCAGAGTCGTCAGGGAAAACAACTTTAGCTCTTCATTCAATTGCTCAAGCTCAATTGCAGGGCGGAATTTGTGCTTTTATTGATGCAGAACATGCTCTTGATCCTTCGTATGCAGCAAAAATTGGTGTAAATATTGATGACTTGATTATTTCACAGCCTGACTGTGGTGAGCAAGCTCTTGATATTGCAGAGATGTTAATTCGCTCGGGCGCAATTGACATTGTTGTAATCGATTCTGTGGCAGCTCTTGTCCCTCGAGCTGAGCTTGAAGGTGATATGGGTGACTCTCATATGGGTTTACAAGCGCGTTTGATGTCGCAAGCCCTAAGAAAGCTTGCAGCTATCGTTCACAAATCAAATACAATCCTTATCTTTATAAACCAGGTTCGTCAAACAATGAGCACCATGTCATTTGGTCCAAAAGAGACGACAACTGGCGGTAAGGCGTTGAAGTTTTATGCATCAGTTCGTTTGGACGTTCGAAGAATTGCATCTTTGAAAAAAGATGAGGTTGCTTTTGGTAATAGAGTTTGTATTAAAGCTGTTAAAAATAAAGTAGCTGCTCCTTTTAAGTCAACAGAAGTAGATTTATTATTTAACGTTGGAATTTGTAAAGAGCTTGATCTTCTTGATTCGGCGATTACTGCGGGCGTTGTAACAAAAAATGGCGCTTGGCTTGCGTTTGAAGGTAAAAACTTTGCGCAAGGTCGCGATCAGGCGTATCAATTATTTAAAGAAAATTCAGCTTTTGCCGATGTTATAAAAGCAAAAGTAAAAGAAGTTGTAGCTAGTGTTTAACTATAGGGTTTAGAAAAACATTGAAAAATAAAACAGAGACTCAATTAATCAATGAACAGATTCGAGCTTTTAAAATGCGAGTTATCTCAGAAACAGGTGAAAATCTAGGTGTTTTATCTAGAGACTCTGCTATGGAGCTTGCAAGAAAAAGCAACATGGATCTAGTTCTTTTGTCTGACAAGGATGACATTCCTCTCGTTAAGATTATGGACTTTGGAAAAAGCCTTTATGCCAAAAAGAAAAAAATGGCTGAGGGCAAGAAAAAACAAAAAGTCGTTAAGATTAAAGAGATAAAGATGAAGCCAAAAATAGGTATTCATGATTATCAAACAAAGATGAATCAAGGTGTGGGATTCTTAAACGATGGCCACAAATTGAAAATCACTTTGGTGTTTCGTGGTAGAGAAGTAGAAGCAAAAAGAATTGTCGGAACAGATTTTTTTGCGCGAGTGGATCAATCTTTTGCGGATCAGCAGCTTGTTGATCTTGCGTGTGAGAAAGATTCTATCGCGGGACCGTATTGGTCAAGAATTTATTCTTTGAAAACAAAAAAATAATATAAGGTTTAATTGTCATGCCAAAAATGAAAACGCATTCAGCGACAAAAAAAAGATTCAAAAAACTTAAAAATAAAATTAAGTTTTCTCACGCTAACAAGCGTCATTTGCTCACAAAAAAAAGCGCTAAGCGCAGAAGAGGCCTTAGAAAAAGTTCAACTCTTTGCAAAAGTGACGTAGGCCGTATCGCTCGTCTTTTGCCAAACTCGTAAAACATAGGGGTCATTATGTCAAGAATTAAATCAGGTAAAGTTACAAGACAACGTCACAAGCGTCTTTTAAAACAAACTAAAGGTTTTTTTGGTCAAAGAAAAAACATTTTTAGAAGAGCTAAAGAAACTTTAATGCGTGCTTTGGCATATGCATTTAAAGGCCGTAAGCTAAAAAAACGTAGCATGAGAGCGTTGTTCATCACTCGTATCAATGCTGCTGTTAGACCGCATGGTTTTTCATATAGCGCATTTATTCCAGCATTGAAAAAAGCAAACATTCAATTAAACAGAAAAATGCTTAGCCAAATTTCTATTTTTGAACCAAGCGTCTTTCAAAAAATTGTAGAAACTGCGCGCGGCTAAGCGCTCAATTTACTTTTTTTCCATGACACTTGACGAATGCTTTGCAAAGATATTACAGTGATTTGCAATATCTTTGCTTATGTTTGATTTTAAAAAAGGAGATTGTTATGGAAGCTATGCGTGCAAAAGGTAAAGAAGTACCTGCAGCTATTGTAAAACACGGTTTAAATTTGGCTGTGTTAGAAGAAAAAGTTATCAATCTTATAGAATTGATGAAGTTGCTCAAAGAAGAAAATATTTCTTTGAAAGACAAAAATAAAGACCTTCAGGCGCAATTAAGGGCTCTTGAGGGATCTTTAGTCTCAGAGACGAGAGATTTAGAAGAGCTAAGCCAAGAAAAAATGATGACCAAAATGGTTGTTGATAATTTGTTGAGTAGCATTGAAAAATTAATCGAAACACAAGAGCGGTAATGAGCAAAGAATTGAAAAAATACAAAGCGAGAATCTTTGGCGAATTATATTCAATAGTCAGTGATGAAGAAGATGATCTTGTTCTTGAAGTTGTGCGCAAGGTTGATTGTTTGATGAAAGAAATTTCTACAAAAAACAATGTTGTGGTTGATACAAAAAAAATCGCTGTCCTTGCAGCTTTGAAGGCAACAGAAGAGCTTTTGATAATGCAAGAAATGGTTAAAAAAGAACAAAGTCAATCTGATAAGATTCTGACCCTTTTGAATGAAGAAGAATTTTCTTTTTAAGTCACGCTGTAAATTGAGAGTTAGTAACGATTAATTTATAAGAATTTAAAAAAGTAAGCCTTGAGGTGCCTTAGCATTTCAGGGCTTACTTTTTGAAAAGAACTTTTTAAAAAGTAAAATGTTTTTAAAAAAGCGTTTTACTTTATGATATTTGACATGAATTAGTTGAGAGGAATTGACCTCTCGTTTGGGGTTTATGGTACGCTACGCCATAAACATATTAATAGTTTTAAGCTTTATGAATTAAAGGAATTTTAAATGACAGAAATGATACTTTTTATAACCGGAATTGGAACAGTTGTTTCCGGAATTATGCTTTTGTTTTATGCACAAAAAAAGATTTTTCAATCACAGGCAATGTTTTCTCAGTCTAAAGATCGTCTTGAAACAGCTAGACAAGCAATTGAGCACGAGAAAAAAGAATCTTATCTAAGAATTAAAGATGAACTTTATAAAAAAAGAAAAGAATTTGATCTTGAGCTTAAACGTGATCGCGTTGATTTAGAGCAAAAAAGAGAACAAATCAATCAAAAATATGAAGCTCTTGGTAAAAAAGAACAACGATTAGATGATATTCGTTATGAGCTTCAGCAAAAAGAAAGAGATGTTTTAAAATTAAACGATAATATTCGAATTAATGAAGCAAAGCTTAAGACTCTTTATGATGATTTAATTGTAAAATTAGAATCACTCAGTGGCATGAGCAGAGATAAGGCTAAAGAGATTTTACTAAAAACATTAGAAGCTGAAGTTGTTCATGGTGCTGAAAAATGGATCCAAAAAGTTGAAAAAGAAGCGCAAGATGTTGCAAAGCAAAAAGCAGCAGAAATTACAGTTTCAGCTATGCAGCGTTACACTGCTGATAGTGTTCCTGCTATAACTTCTGGATCAGTTCTTTTGCCAAGTGATGATATGAAGGGTCGTATTATTGGTAAAGAAGGCCGAAATATTAAATCTCTTGAAATGGCAACAGGTATGGAATTTGTCATTGATGACAATTCTGAAATGATTACTATTTCTGGATTTAACCCAATCAGAAGAGAAATTGCAAAAAGAAGTTTAGAAAAACTTGTACAAGATGGAAGAATTAATCCTACAAGAATTGAAGAAACTGTTGCAAAGTGTGAGCAAGAATTAGATGAATTAATTCAAGAGTATGGTAAAAAAGCTGTATTAGAATTTAATTTACAAGGTGTTCATCCTGAAATTGTTACACTTCTTGGAAAACTTTATTTTAGAACAAGTTATTCACAAAACGTTTTACAGCACAGCAAAGAAGTTGGGCTATTTGCTCGAATGATTGCTGAAGAGCTTGGCCTTGATGGCGCAACTGCTTTTAGAGCTGGTTTGCTTCATGATATTGGTAAAGCTGTGACCGCAGAAGTTGAAGGAGCTCATGCTATCATCGGAGCTGAGATTGCAAAACGATGTGGCGAATCTGATGAGGTAGTTAATGCGATTGCTGCGCACCATGAAGAAGTTCCATTTGCAAGCATTTATGCTCCAATTGTTGTGATTGCTGACGCGATGTCTGCTGCGAGACCTGGAGCTCGACGAGAAACTTTTGCAGCTTATATTAAAAAGTTAGAAAAGCTTGAAGAAATTGCGTATTCTTTTGATGGCGTAAAAAAAGCATATGCTTTGCAAGCTGGAAGAGAAATTAGAATTATCATTGAAGAAGACGCTTTAAGTGATGATGATGCGAAATCTCTTGCAAGAGAAGTTGCAAAAATGATTGAAATAGAAATGAACTTTCCAGGACAGATTAAAGTAAACGTAATTCGCGAAAAACGCGCTATTGAATATGCAAGGTAATTGTTTATGAAATCGACCATACGAGTCCTAATTATTGGTGACATTGTCGGCGTTATCGGACGCATGATGTTACAAAAACATTTAAGTTCACTCAAAGAAAAATATTCTATTGATGCAACCATTGTAAATGGTGAAAATAGCAATAATAATGGACGAGGAATTACTTCACGAATAGCAAACTCATTAAAACATATGGGTGTTGATGTGGTTACCACTGGTAATCACGTATGGGATCAAAGTGATATCTTTGAACACATGCGAAACAACACCAATGTTTTAAGACCGGCTAACTTCCCATCTGAGTGCCCAGGCACTGGAGTTACAACTTTTAATTGCGCCGGTGTTGAAGTTGCCGTTGTAAACGTGCAAGGTCGAGTTTTTATGAGAGAAGATTTAGATTGTCCGTTTAAAGCTATGGACACTATTCTTTCTTTTTTAAAGCATAAAACAAATATTATTATTGTTGATATGCATGCTGAAGCCACTGCAGAAAAAATCTGCCTTGGTTACTACCTGGATGGACGAGTAAGCTGTGTGGTTGGAACTCATACGCACGTTCCTACGGCAGATGAAAGAATACTTCCTAAGGGTACAGCATATGTTACGGACTTGGGTATGGGCGGTTCTTTAAATTCTTCAATCGGGATGAAAAAAGATCCTATGATTGAAAGATTTAAAACGCAGATGCCAAATCGATTTGTAGTTGAAACTGAGCCACCAGTTATCTTAACTGGTATTTGGGTAGAAATTGATACAAAAACAGGAAAAGCGATTCAAATTCAAAGAGTAAAGGTAATTGATGAGGACTTACGGGCGGATGAAGCATAGTTCATTTGAAAGAGGATTATGATACAGATAATGTTGCTGTACTCATTGTACGCGGTTGTTTTTATTTTTGGCAAACAAGCTCTTGCTTTTTCTCAGCCAATATTTTTAACAGGCGCTCGTATGATTACAGCTGGGATTTGTTCTTACTTTTTATCTCGCATGTGGTTTGGATCACTAAAGTGGTCATCTATTCGACTTAAAGATTGGGGTTATATATTTTTACTTGCAGTTTTTAATGTGTATTTGACCAATGCTAATGAAGCTTGGAGTTTGCAATATTTATCTGCGGGTAAAGTTGCATTTATGTATAACTTAAGCCCGTTTTTTTCATTGTTCTTTTCTCATTTAATGTTTAAAGAAACAATAACTTGGAAAAAAATATTAGGAATGGTTATTTCTTGTTGTGCTATTACACCACTTTTAATAAATGATACTTCTGCGGATGTTGTAGATACAACCTTTAAGCTTGGGGCTTTTTCTGTTGCTGAAATAGTTATGGTTATTGCAGCTGCTGCTACGGCATACGGCTGGGTTATTATGAAATATTTAATGGATAAGCCAGCCTCTCACTCATCATCTGTGACATTTGAGAAAAAAATAAAAGGTCAGCCGAGCAAAATGACCACAGGTTTTAATTCATACTTTTTAAATGGAATTAGCTTAACTCTTGGTGGAATATTTTGTTTCACACAAGCCTACTTTTTTGAAACTAGACCCTTTGTAGATCCTGATTATTACACTAACTTTGTATGGTCGATGCTCATCATGATGTTTTTACAAAACATTATTGCTTACAATTTTAATGCATATTTATTAACGGTTTACAGCGCGACATTAGTTATTTTATTTTCTTTTGTTATGCCAATTATCGCAGCTCTTTTAGGGTTCTTATTTTTAAATGAGCAGCTTACGGTACAGTTTTTCTTGTGTTCTGCTGGTGTTGCCTTAGGCTTGTTTGTCTTCTACCAAGAAGAATTGTACGAAGATGATGCGCAGGAAGATGAAAAGGCTGAGCACAAATGATGATTTCCCTTTTTTTCTTGTATGCGCTTTTGGCTATGTCTTTTACCATTGGCAAAATGCTTTTATTTTATGTTACGCCTATTTTTTTAATAGCTATTCGCATGAGTATTGCGGGAACTGTTATTTTGGGTATGCATTATTTCATGTCAAGGTCTAAGACAAAAACAAGCAGCTTTGGTATTAAATCATTAGCGGATCTTAAAATATTGGTTTTGCTTTCATTTATTCATATTTTAATTCCATACTGCTCAGAGTTTATAGCACTTGAGCATATTGCGCCTTCGTGTGCGGCGTTAATGTTTAATTTAACGCCATTTTTTTCGGCATTCTTCTCTTATCTTTATTTTGACGAAAAAATGACATTTAAAAAATGGCTTGGTTTTTTAATTGGGCTTTTTGGCATTGGCTACTTTTTAGAGCCAACAGCATTAAGTTGTGCTGGGTTGAGCTCGTTTTACCCATATGTCTTACTCTTGATTGCGGTTGTTTCGTGCGCACTTGGTTGGATTTACGTTCGAATTTTAGTTAAAGACCGAGGCTACAGCCCAATGTTTGTAAATGGTTTTGCTATGCTGCTGGGTGGATTGTTAGCCTTTCCTATTTCGGGAATGCTTGAAGGACCACTCGCTTTTCCGTTGGAAAGCATGAGATCTTTTTTAACGCTTCTTGCTTTAATAATTTTGGTAGCAAACATTATCTTTTATAATCTGTATGGTTTTTTTCTTAAAAAATATACCGCAACGCTGCTTTCATTTGTTGGATTTATTACACCAGCTTTTGTTGCTTTGTTTGATTGGCTGTTTCTTGAAATTTATGTTAGTTCTGGATTTTTTATTGCAACGGCAATTCTTGGCTTTGGAATTTATATTTTTTATCAAGAAGAGCTCAAGCAGGGGTATGTGGCACAGAACAGTTAGTTTTTTAGGGGTGCTTGGTATGGGATTTTATAAAAGGTTGCTTTTATCAATCTGTCTTATGTTTTCAAGTTTTTACATTTTTTCTATGGGCCAGGCTACAAGTAGTCCAGGAAATAGGCTTGCAGATCGACGCAGTTTTTATCCTGAAGAGATGTATCTTGATGAAGAATCAATTAAAATCACTAGAAGAATAGAATCTGTAGCTGTTCTAAAAAAAGTTGTTTTACAAGAAACATGTCGTTTGCCTAAGCCTGTGTCGGAGCAATTACGAGAACCTTTAATAGAGCTCCCATTTGCCAATGAAGAAGAAATCCCTGATCAGAAAAGTTATACAGCCATCAATTTTTTTGATTGTTGCGCTCAAAGTTATAACCAAAGGCCCCCTGAGTAAATAGTTTTAGCTATTTTTACAGAAGGCCTTTGGTTATTTTTTTATAAAAATATTAAACTTGTCTTGATAGGCTATTAAACTGATTAGCTTTTAATCCAAAAATCTTTTTTCTTTGCATGTTTGTTTGTTCTTGTCTGTTTTCACTCTGTGTATTTTGTCTTGCTGGTGTTGAAGAGTTAGTGTTTCTAGAATAATCATTAGTATGGTAATTTGAAGTTCTGCTACTTCGTCCCAGGCGATACCAGTAATAGTCCGAAAAGGAAGAGGAAGAGCCTCCTGGGCCGTTAAATATTTTTCCATCAGCAGCTATAATAGCAAGGAAAATTATAGCGGCAACTACAAAGACAATAGCAGCAATTTTTCCAATGACCAATGCACCATCTGCCAAATTTTCTCCAATCGTAGTAGAAACTTTGAAGTTGGTTAGTGCTGCGTCAACAGACCTTTTAAGATCTTCTGGATTGTCAAACCGCTCTGAAAGTAGTTCGGTGATTGGCCTTAGAGCTTTAAGGTCGGCATCATTAATAATATTTGAATTGTTTAAATTTCTTACGACGTTAGACAAATTATCAAATACCTCATGATAAGCCCTTACTTTTCTGTTGTATTCTTCTTGAGAATAAACTTTAGATTGTCTGACTAAGTTATCAAATACTTCTGGATTTTTTAGATTGAGCATGACGCCATCTCTGAGCTTTGCTAGCTGAGCAGCTTGATCCTTGGTGATAGTTCTGCTTGCTGTTATTTCGCCGATTATTCTTGAAAGTTGCTCATGTGGAAGCAAAAGCCCCATTTCATTTCGCATACTTTTATTTGCTAAGATTTTATCAATGACATTTTTTTT
>JAPLIP010000038.1 GCA_026389065.1 Candidatus Dependentiae bacterium | reverse complement strand
GGGTTTGTAACAGGTCCTGTTGTAGATGATGAAAAAATTAAAGGATCTGTTTGGACTAAGCATGGACCTGGAAGTGGGTCAGCAGGAGTGCAAGAAGCATACCCAGCTAGGTTCAAAGCTATTTTTTCTAGGCAATCAGGAAGATCAAAATCTACAATTGACGCTGCTGTGATATCTGCAACATCTCCGGTATCAACTCCTCCTGCCCAAATATTTTTTCCATTGTTTGGATTTTTTCCTAAAAATAGACCCATTGGATACATAGTTCCACGAAAGTCACCCATCTCAAAACCATTTTGTGGGGCTCCGCATTCTGAACCGTAGGTTTCGCAGCCATTGTATCCACGAGCGGTTACGGCTGCTTGTACAAAACCGGTTAAGTTAATTCCAAACATCCGATTTTTGTTTGGTTTTTCATCTTTGTATCGAGCTTGTAAAAGGTCTAAAAAGTGGCTGTTTGGTGGCATCATACAATCATTTGCAGAAAAGATTGGAGATGGGTCCCAAAATTGCAAAGTGGTTAAATTGCTGTAAATATCAGATACACAGCAAAAATTGAATGCGATTATAAAATATAAGAATGTGCGTTTTGTGATCATATGAGCTCATCCTTTTTAACGTAAGCACGTTATAAGATTTTTTACGAGTTCTTCTACCGCTACGGCAAAAATAATTATTGCGCAAATCAGGCCAATTAAAGTTAAATAATTTTGTCCTGATTTCCATTCATTTTTTAATGTGAGGAGTGGAATAATTGATGTGATAAGTGCAAAAATTATTGCTACCGCTGTTAAACTAAAAAACATATCTAAGTTTGAAAGGCTTAAAAAAGCTATCAAAATAATAAGCCCTGCAATGAGCACGCAAGTTTTGTGGCCAATTTTATTGTGAGCAATTGCTATTTTAAGGAACGAAATATTTAAAACTTTAAAATATGACATCATGAGTGCGCTCGAAGACCAGATCATTGCATGAATGGTTCCCATGATAGCAAAAAGAATTGATATTCCAACAGACTGGGTCAGAATAGTTTGATTTGGAAATAAATAATTTAAAATTTGAGGAATCGTAATTTTTGGGTTGAGGACAAAAAGTTCTTGTGGTATTGCAAGAAGCATTGATGATATGAAAACAAAATAAATAATTCCAACATAAATAATGGTGTATCGAAGAGCAGAAGGTACATTTTTTTCAGGATTTTCTACGATGCTATAAAGTGATGCGATACTTTCAAATCCAAAAAGTCCAAAGATTGCAACTTTCGTTCCAGTTACGATACTCATTGGGCCACCAGGCATAAAAGGAGAAAGGTTTGCCAGGTCTATTTTTGTCAAACAAAGAAGCGTGGTTACAATTAATGGATATAGGGTTAATGCAATTAAAATGTATTGACCAGCCTTTGAAAGAATCATGCCAACCATGTTTAACGCTACTAAAGAGACAAGGACTAAAAGTCCAAGTGTCGTAGCAGAGTAGTCAGGAATCATATTGTGCATATAAATTCCACAAATAGTGCATAAAAGCCCCATTGCAATTAAAAGACCGATTAAATATGCGCCAGCAGAAATAACGCCAAGTGTATGACCGCCCCATTGTTTGGAGTAGTGGTAAAATGAACCTTCTTGTGGATATAGATATGCAACACGAGCAAAGGATTGTGCAATAAACCATACGGCTGATATTGCAAAAAGATATGTTAAAATTCCAGCAGGGCCAACTTGTGATCCAAGAAATGATGTGATGCTAAAAATACCAGCGCCAATCATAGCATTCATGCCGATGATGATAGCAGTTTTGATGCCTATTTTTTCTGTGTTACCTTGGGCCATGCCTTTTCCTTTGTTTAAAAACTTACTTGAGACTCTACAAATTTAAGTCAACATGGTAAGGTTATAACATTCTTTTATGCTACAAACAAGTTTTAAACCAAGATTTTAAAAAAGATATTATATGAAAGATCCTATGGGCTTATCGCCACATTTATCATCAGATGACACGAAGGTTGAGCCAGAGAATTTATTCTCGCTATATTTTCAAGCGCATGTAAAAAAAGAATTATGCTGGATGGTTAGCTCAACATTAAAATATGTTGATCATGTTGCATTTGATCGCACTCTTGATAAAGATGAGAGCTTATTTGAGTTCTTTGTCTCACCCGATTGTGAAGATGATTTTTTAGATATGATGGATAAGCTGGCCAAAAGAGGCGTTATTTTAACATTAAAAAATTTGCCCAATCGGTTGATTCCAAGGGATTAATTCTAGTCACCTGATATCAATTTCATGGGCAATAAAGTTATTTTATTTTTGTAGTCGATCAAAAAATTCTTGAGCGCCAAGGCATATAAAAAGATCATTCATTTGCATGCCTTTTGGGTTACCCGTAAGCAATGTTCGAATCAGGCTAAACATTTCTTTATCGGTAATGCCAGCTGCTTTTACTTTTGGTTTTATGTTTGCCAAAAACAGATCCCAGCTTGAAGTAGCAGGTTCTTCTTTTAAAATTATGCACAGTTTTTCAAAGTTTTCGTTGTTGATAAATTCAGCAACTGTCTCATGTGTGACGATAGGTTTTTCAAAATAAAACTTTAAAAGATCTACAGAGTCAACAAGTGTGTGCATATCGTTTTGGATAAATTTAATGAGAGCGGTTAAGCTTTGCTCAGAAATATTTGATAAATCGTAGGATTTGCAGAGAAATGGTTTACATAGATTTACTAGCTTTTGTGTGTCATAAGCAGCAATCCATTTGTGGTTCATCCATTTTAATTTTTCGACATCATATCGAATTTGGCTTGCGCCATGAAGATGATCAAATTTAAAAATTTGCGTTAATTCTTCCAGAGATAGAATTTCTTTTTCAAAAGATGCGCCCAAAATTCCTAAATAATTGCATACGGTTTCGGGCAAAAACCCTTGGTTTTCAACATCGTCTAAAGAAAAACCTTTATCGCGCTTTGAAAGCTTTTTGCCTTCCTGGTTGCAAAGAATTGGCAGATGCCAAAAAACAGGAGTTGGGTAGTTTAAAGCTTGGTACAAAACAGCCTGGCTGACGGTGTTTGATAGATGTTCTTCACCGCGAAATACGTGCGTCATTTCCATTTCACAATCATCTATGCAGTTTGCAAATATGAAAGTAAATGTTCCATCTTCTCGAGTGAGTGGAAAGTCTGAAAAATGTTGTAAGTCAAATTCTAAAACGCCACGCGCCATATCTTTAAAAGATATTTTTTTTGAGCTATCAACTTTCATACGCCAGATGAATGGAGATTTAGATTCGATTTTTTGTTTGATTTGTTCAACTGATAATTTTAAGCAGGTGCCTTCGTAGCGAGGTGGCTTTTTCATAGCAATTTGTCTATTTCTGCGTATTTCTAACTCTTCAGGGCTGCAAAAACATTGATAGATAAAATTATTTTCATGTAGTTTTTCCAGATGTTTTTTATAAAAGCTTGAGCGCTGGGATTGAAAGTAAGGGCCAAAATCACCACCCACTTCTGGACCTTCGCTGTACTCGATGCCCAGCCATTTTAGATGCCGTGTTATGTGCTGTGTACCATCTTGGATGTTGCGTTGTTGATCGGTATCTTCAATGCGAAGAGCAAATGTTCCATTGTTTTGTTTGGCAAAAAGATAGTTCAGGAGCGCAGCTCTGACGTTGCCGATGTGCATAATTCCTGTTGGAGAAGGGGCGAATCTTGTTCTTACTGGTTTCATAATTCAATACATTTCGTAATTAAATAGAATTTAATGATGGGCTGATATTAAAAATTTCATACTTTGAGCATATCAGAATTTATATGATTGTTGAAATCGATTGTTCGATCAGTCTGGATGCCGTTTTTAAATTTTTTCTTTTTCTCGTGAAATAAAAAAACATAAAATTATTGCTTTTCGAGAACTGTTCTTTTTAGGTTAATAAAAAAGGAGAGAGTAATGACGCGTCGTTATTGGGTGTCTCAGGCTGCCCAGGAACATGTATTTATCGTTAAAGAAAAGGGCTACACTCAGGCAAACATGGGCTCTCGAGATGGAATTGACAAGATGAGCATTGGTGATTGGATCTTGTATTATTCGCCAACTGTCTATTTTGCACAAGAAGAGCCAATATGCCAGAATTTTACAGGGATTGCTTGTGTTTCTGATGGCCTAGTCTACCCACAAAGCAATTTGTATCCAGATCTCTGGCGACGAAAAGTTGAATTTTTTCATTGCAACCCACACCATCCAAAAGATTTTATAAATAAAGTTGAATTCTTGCCAGAGTCAGAAAATTGGCAAGATGTTTTTTTACAAGAACTTTTTGAGATTCAAAGAAATGATTTTGCTCATATTGCTGACAAGATCATCATTCCGCAGGATCATATAGTTTTGCTTTATTAATTTACAAAATTAACCATAAAAACGCCCAGCAGGTCAGCGATATGAGTATCATTGACATTCCATAGCGATCAGAAACGGCATGGTGGTCATCGCAATTGAGAAGCGGCGAGACAAAATGGTGTGCAAAAAGCGCGCTGAGCATAGCTATGGTAAAGCTTAGGCTGTTGTAAAAAACAGAATTAGAAAGGCTCATAAGGCTTCCATGGGTAAGCATTGCGCTATGAATGTCAAAAAATTCAGATCTGCCCATCCATCTAATAATGCATTCATATAGGGCCATGACCAGGGTGGTTAGCAGGGCAGCTACCCCTAGGCTGCGTGATAGCTCGATTGCGATATCTTGTCTGATTTGTGCGATATTTCTTTTGTGGCAAAGCAAAAAGAATAGATAAGAGGCTGAAAAGGCGAGGAAAAACCATAAAAACATAATCTTGATGAAATTGAAGAAATTGAGCAGTAATACCTGTTTGACGACCATAAGCCAACATTGAAACAATGAAAAGATAATTCTACCGATAACCATGCGCTTTATCCCTTGTATTTTTGACTCTTTTTACTACTTAACTTATACTATTAATATACTATTTTTTTCTACTGAGCCATTTTTTCTATAATATTTTTCTATAAATCGAAAACAAGTTAAAATTTATGCCTACAAAATTAAGCAAATTTCTGGCCCAGTCTGGGCACTGTTCACGTCGTAAAGCTACTGAGCTTATCAAAGAAGGCGTGGTTAAAGTTAATGGAAAAACGGTCTATGAGCCATTTCATGAGCTTGCAGATGATGATTCGGTAAAAGTTAACAACAAGCGTGTTCTTGCAGCAAAAAAATTATACTTTTTGTTTAACAAGCCAACAGACCTTTTATGTACCTTGGCTGACACAAAAGATAGGCCTACCGTTGCGGAATACTTTAGAAACATTCCAGAACGTTTGTATCCAGTTGGACGACTTGATAGAAATACAACAGGTCTTTTGGTTATGACCAATGATGGTGACTTAACTCAAAAGCTTGCTCATCCAAAATTTAACATTTCAAAAACATATCAAGTTACGACCCATAAGCCTGTAACCCAAGAACACCTTGATCGCCTTTTAAAGGGTATCAGACTTGAAGACGGTTTTATGCAGGTTGATAGCGCAAAATATGTATCTCCAAAAGCAAGAGATGTCATTTCGATTTCTATTCATAGTGGCAAAAAACATGTTATTAAGCGTTTGTTTAAAGAGCTTAGATATTTTGTTGAAAAGCTTGATAGAACGAATTTTGCAGGTCTTACAAAAAGAAACCTGAGCCTTGGTTCTTATAGGCCCTTGACGGAAAAAGAAATTATCAAACTTAAAGCTGATATGGCTTAAGCTTTAAAGATTTTTCATTTTGATATTGAGGCATTGTTTCAAGTATATTGGAGCAGTGCCTTAATTTTTTGATAATCAATTCTGTGCAGGTAATGTTTGTAGCATTCTTCTCTAAAAAATCTATATCATTTTTCATTTCAATGACAGCTTGTTCTATCGGTCCTGGATCATTGTAATTTGCGCAAGAGTGCGGCTGTGAGTTTTGTAGTTTTTGTGTGTAACCAAGCATGATGCGTTGCTCTAATGGTTTAATTTTATATCCTAAGAATCTATTTTTTATTAAATAATTTTGTTTTAAAATTATAGACATCACTGCTATTTCTGATGACCATGCTGATAATTCATTGATAATTTGAAGCATGCCTGGCGAATTATTTTTTTTATATCGTTCACTCATTAAAAATTGATAATCTTTAGCATCCTTAAGATAATTTATTAATTCTTGATGATTACTGTTGCTATCAAGAAACAATTGAAGCTTTGACTGATTTGTTATCGTTGATATTTTGCCAAAAGTATTATGATACTTCTGAATTCTATTTTTTATATGAGCTATCTTGAATTCATCAGTTCTTCTTGCGTCTCGCTCATTCAAGTAATTTACTATTTTCATACTACCTGTGATCATTAATGCATAAAGACTTGTATACGCTAAAAGATCTCTATCATCTTTATCAATACTTTTTATAGTTTTGCATGGAGCTAACAAAGTAAATAAATATAAAAATAAGAAAGTTTTTGTATTCATTTTTTGAAAAACCTTTTTTAGGAATTATTGCTAATTTCATAAAAGTATTTTAATTGCCAGGATTGTGTTCTAATAGCCTGCTTATTATCAGTCTTGTCCCATGATGGATATACACGGATTGCTCGTTTGCCGCCAATATGATTTTTTGACATTATGTCATGTTCGATTAGAACTGACTTTGGAAATATAAATTGTCCAAATTTGTCACCATCTCTAACACTAACAATAAATAAATCTATAGAGTCTGATTCATCAAATGGCGCAATTGGACCAGCTTGTGATCTTTTCCAAAAAGTAACAAATTGACCTACTTTTGTAGGTGTAATTTTTGCTATGCGAAACGCAGCTTTTTTATTTTGTATCGTAAATTGACATGCGCCATACTCTTTGCTTTCAGGCTCTTGGACTATGTTGCTGCAAGATGAGTCAAAATGCTTTAAAAAGAATTTTTGTGCTTGTAGAAAATCTTGATCTAGTTTTACCATAGAAGCTTTCGTTTAGCGTATTTTACTGTTTGTGATGTCTTACATCAAAGATAATCTCATTTCTCAAAAAGAAGAGTCCGTATAAATTGCATATTAAAAGCAAAACTCCAACAATTGACATGACAGATAAGCATTGAGCCAATGTTCCTAAAAATGAGAAAATCAAAAATAGCATAGTTGCAAGAACGATATAAATATTTGCGCCATATTTTGGGAAAAGTATTGTTGCTGATCTTCGTCCTGCCGCAAAAAAAGCAATAAGTGTTGAATATCCTAAAAGGAAAATAAATAGAGGCCAAATAATATTTACATAAGGGAAATACATAGAAAGAGCAGCTGGAACAGTTGCAGTTTCATGAAGGCCAGCATGCCATTTATCTGTGACGAGAATTAAAAATAAGCTCATGGTGCAAACTAAAAAAGAATCTAAAAAGATATCAACTATGCCTAAAGCTGCTTGCTTTGCAGGGATAGATTCTTTTGTTTCTGCGTGCATTGTTGATGCGTATCCTACGCCAATATCACCTGTGTAGCAAGCTCTTCGCACACCATGGGTAATAGAAAGCATAATGCTGTTGCCTGCAAAAGCTCCAATTGCAGCGTGTGGTGTAAAAGCATGAGTGAAAATTGAAGCCAGCATAGTTGGAATGTAAGATAAGTTATTTATAAGAACCCACATGCCCATGCCAATGTAAGCAGCTAAAAAGAATGGAATAATGACGGAGCAAAGCTTTCCAACTATTCGTACGCCGCCTTTTCCTACGCCAACAACTAAAAATAATAAGACAGGAATAACGATTGATGGATTTAAATCCCAGCCTTCAACGACGGTGTGTGTTACCACTCTGAAAATATAGATTTCAATTCCATATAAGCACATTAAAACAGCTGCAAATTTTGACCAGAAAGCTCCTCCTGGAACATGACGTAAATAAATCATTGGTCCGCCGGTGTAACTATTTTCGTTGTTTTTGATTCTGAATTTTACACCTAAATATATTTCACCGTACTTGACAAGCATGCCCATGAGAGCTGCGACCCACATCCAAAATACAGCACCAGGACCACCTACTTGCACGGCGATACATACGCTGACTAAGTTTCCAATTCCGATAGCACCACCAACAGAAGCAAAAAAAGCTTGAATTGGAGCTACGCCTCGAACAGAATCATCCTGTTTTTGCATCGCAAAGCCTTTAAATATTTTAAAGACATGTGGCGCTTGGCGAATTTGAAAGAATTTTGATTTGTACGAAAGATAGAAACCAACAATCATAAGTCCTGGCGCACCGATGTATAGCCAGAAAATATTATCAACAATATCAAGGATGTTAAAAATTTGGTCAATCATACAAATCCAATTTAAAAAAACACTTATGAGATAATACTTTTATCAGCGTAGCTTCTTTTTTGTAGTTTGCAACAAGAAAGCAAGACGAAAAACCAGTACTGAGCATGAACAAAAATCTCTTCTCTTTCTTCTTTTGTGCTTTTTTTGCCTGCAAAGTTTACAGAAAGCATCTGATTTAAAAAGTGTTGCCATTTTTGAAATGAATCTTCGGGTAGTTTAAGCTTGGTAAAGCAATCAGATAGTTGCTGGCCTTGTAGGTCTAAGCTATGATTTCGTTCAAGCTTTATCAATAATTGATGTAGCTTTTGTATATTGTTTTGTTTTTGGCAAATATAAAAGAGATATCGATAATTCAGGGAGTTGATCCAAAATGAGTTGCGTATTGATTTGCCAAACAATGAAAAAATGATTGATGTCGCTGCCATAATTATAGCAAGAAATAGTAGTAAAAAGATAAACCAGGCGAGCATTTTATGTATTGTTGAAACAGTTGTTGATCTTTGGCTTTGCGCATCAAAAGAATTATTGATAGTTGCAATTTCATTTTCTTTGAACGAATATTTATTCTTGTTTTTTATATCCGTTGCAGGATTTTGGATTGATTGATCATCATTCTGGATAGCTTTTTTTGCAGAGCCATTATCTGTGATTTTTAGAAAGGATTGTGTAGATGTTAAGGTTTTATAAGTTTGATTGATAGGATCAAAGTAACTAAATTTTTGTGTATCAATGGAGAAGTTTCCGGCTTTATCTGCTTGTATAATCCATTCAAATTTTTTACGAGATAGAGTGCTATTTATTCTTTCTATTGAGCTGTTTCCTTCATAGTGATGCAATCCATCAGGAAGGTTAAGCATTGGAGCTTTTACGACTTCAAGGTTTCCATCGCCTTGGACTATCATTGTTGCAACAATTCCTTCTCCAACGTTACCTTTTGTTTGCTGAACAGAGAAAGAAAAATTATCAAAATTTCCAATCGCAGACACATCTTTATATTTTTGATTTACCGGTAAGGCGGTTACTTCAATTGATCGAGGGCTTGATTGAACAGCTCGTTGCATTTGCAGGCCAAATCCGAGTTGGTAATTCATTGAAGGAACAAAAGCGGCTTGAAACATAGGAATGGCAAGTAATCCTGTCTTTTCCGGGAACAGTTCTATGGTAACTTGTTCATATTTATATTCCACGTCATTTATTTTTGTTGAGCCTTTTTCTGTTGTTGGTGAAACAAATCCGCGATGAAAATTATTAATTATTGAGTCCATAAAAGATAAATTAGAGAATTCGTCTTTATACAAAAATCTAAGAAAAACATTTATTTTTTGGCCAATGTATGCAGTTTTTGAATCAATTATTGTTTGTAATAGATATGGCTGCTCTCGATTGTTTACCGGAACAATTGTTGAGTCTCCAACGACAACAGTTAGTTTTTCTGATGAGATTTTTTCACCATGTTTATCTTTTATTGTTATAGGCCCGAAAGTAAAAGTCCCCTTTTTTTCAGGTGTCACAATATATGAAAAGGTTGTTTGGTTGTTTTGTTTTCCGTTAACGCTTACAAACGATTGTTGCGTGTTGTATGGGGTGACTGAAAAAAATTCAAACTCAGGAATTTCTTTTGGTTCTTGAGCTCTATCAAATTGAGAGCAGGCGATGTCTAAAAAAAATGGAACACCAGCTTCAACTTGCTGAGCTGGATTTTTTTGCATGTCATAGATACTTAATTTTACCTGCTTATCTTGTCCAAGAATGGTAAAAGTATAAAAACAAAGAAATAAAAATAAGTTACCAGTTTTTTTGTCCATGTTTTGCAGCTCCATGTTTTGAAACATTCATTTTTAACAATTGTTTTTGGATATGATCTTCATGATCTTTCATTTTTTGCATTAAACTTGCGCTTGTTTTATTTAACCGGTCGTCTTTGTCATCAGGATTAACAAGCTCTGCTAATTCATCATTTAAAGACTCTTCTTGTGTAGATTCTTCTTCTTTTAGCGTATCATTTTTAGGGTCATCTTTTTTTTCTTGAGATTTTTTTAAGGAATCATCTTGTTTTTCTTTTTGCTGTTTGGACTTTTCAAGTTGATCTGCGCTTTGCTCTTTTGTTTTATTTTGATCGCTATTTTGATCTTTTTGATCCCTGTCTTTTTGATTTTGTTCTTCTTTTTCTTTTTCCTGTTTTGTTTTTTCTTGCTCTTTTTTATCGTCTAATTTGTCAGAGTTTTGGTCTTTAGAGTCTTGATCTTTTGAGTCATCATTATTAGATTTTTCATTTTTTTTATCTGATTTTTGATCTTTTGAATCAGAGTCTTTATTTTGATCATCATTTTTATTTTGATCGTTGTTTTGCTCTTTTTTCTGCTCGAGCATTTTTTTAACCACTTCTATATTTTGTTTTGCCCGATCATTTTTTTGATTAATTGCTAAAACTTGTTGATATGATTTTAAAGACTCTTGAAGTTTATTGAGTCCAACCAGCGTATTTCCTTGATTAAAAAAAGCCTGTTCTTGCAATTGGCTATTTTTTTGAGCATGCTTTGCGGCTCTCGTAAAATAGTTTAAAGCAGTATCATGTTTCATTTGTTTTAAAGATGTTAAGCCTAGATTGTAGTTTGTTTCAGGGTCGTATGGATTTTTTTCAAGAATCTTAGAATAGTGCACTTGAGCACCTTGAAAGTCATTTGTATGGTATGCAGCATTTGCTAGGAACTTCCATGCGTTGTCTGTAATCATCGATGCATTCATAGAGTTTGCCACAAAAAGCATCATGAGGAGAATAAAGTTTTTCATAATAACCACTCGAGTAAAAAGCATAAAAAGCTTATGGCGATAAAATATGGATACTGTTCTTGGTATCTTTCTACGGACCTTTCTCCCAGAGAATCGGTTTCAAACAAAGAAACATTTTTAATGAATTCTTTGATGTCACTATCATTTTTAGTGGCAAGAATGTATTTCCCGCCGGTCTGCTGAGCCAAGTTTTTTAGAATTCCTTCATTTAACTTAGACATAATGATCGCGCCTTTGTCATCTTTTTCAAATCCTTTTCGCTTTCCTTTTTCATCAATAATTGGAATTGGCGCTCCGTGTGTTGTTCCTATTCCAAAGGTAAAAATAGCAATGCCTTCTTTTGCAGCCTTATCTTTTACCTCAACCAGATTTGTTGAAAAATCTTCTCCATCGGTAAATAAACATAAAAGCTTGGTCTTTTTGGTTGGCATTGATTCAAAAATATTCATTGCTTGAAGCAATGCGCCATCAATTGTTGTTGTTCCAGAAGAGATCATTTCTACGTCTAAGCCATCAAGGAACATAAAAAACGCACCATAATCAGTAGTTAAAGGACATTGTAAAACAGATTCTCCTGAAAAAAGAATAAGTCCAACTCGTTCGCAAGATAAATTGTATAATAATTTTTTTATTTTTTTCTTTGCAAATTCTAACCTGTTTGGCTTTAAGTCTTGTGCAAGCATACTTCTTGAAATATCTACGGCAATTAAAAGATCGCGCCCAGTTTGTGCAACTTGCTCCTCTTTTTTATTCCATTGTGGCCTAAGAAGGGCAATCATTAAAAAGCAAAAACCGAGCATAAACAAAGAAGCTTTTAGAAATAATTTAAAAAATGAAGCGTTGAGAATTAATAAATTACGCCACTTTTTTACCGTAAGTTTATTAATTGATTTTTGTGTTTTGATAAATCGAACAAACAAGCATAAAAAAACAAAGAAGCATAAAGATAAAGCAATTGTTTTATTTTGTACGCCTGCAAAATGAATCATGTTTAAATATTGTAACATTTTAAAACATCCTAGATTTGTAAACTGTTTTAGATAATGAACCAAATCCATGTTGCCATGAATAATTCTATGCAAGTAAGAGTTATTATCCACCATAAAATAGGCATAAAATAATCATGATATTTATTGTAGATTTCTGTTTCGTATGATCTTTTTTCTAACTTGTCGATAGTTTCGTAAATGGTTTTTAAATCCTTTGGTTTTTTTGCTTCAAAGAATTGACCATTGGTTTCTTTTGCTATTTTTTTGAGAAGCTCTTTGTTGAGTGGAGCTCGTACTCGGTATGCTCCAAAAATAGGATCCGTGTTAAATCCTCCTTCGTCGCCTCCAATTCCAATGGTGTAAATTTTTACGCCAATCTCTTTTGCTATTTGCAGCGCATCTTTTGGGTCAAGATCGCCAGGAGAAGGTTCTCCATCCGTTAGCAGTACTATTATTTTACTCTTTGATTTAGAGGCTTGCAGTCTTCTAACTGAAGTTACCAGTCCTTGAGAAAGCATTGTTGCTTGGGCCATGTCTTGACTTGGTTGGCCGATTTCTAATTTAGAAATGATGTCGTTTAAAATGTTTTTATCAAGGGTTAATGGACACCGAGCTATTGCATAGCGACCAAAGATAACCAATCCAATTGCGTCATTTTGTCGCTTTTCAATAAAGTTTAAGGCTTCTGCTTTTGCAACTTCTAGTCGCGATCTTCGATCATTTTGATCATCAAAGCAGTTCATGCTGCCAGAAACATCTAGGGCTAAAACAATATCGATTCCTTCAACTGTGATTTTAGATTTTAAGTCAACAAATTGTGGTTTTCCTATTAAAATTGCCATTAAAATAAGGCTTGTCGTGCGAATTACAAAAAAGAATTTTGTTGGAAGAAATGATGCTTGAAGGTTTTTCTTTTTTAAAAAAGAAGTCAGAGGATATAGAAATATGGTTGGGTTATACCATATATAACGTAGTGCAATAACTCCAAGTAGGATTATAAGGCTTGTAAGGCATGCTTTAGGATAAGCAAATTGAAAAAAAGTAGTCACGAATCAATCCTTTAACGCTTCACCATAGCTATTTAAATTTTGTCCTAAAGTATCATAAATAAAATAAAATATTAAGCCTGAGATTTGACTTATCAAGCAAAATCCTTTATCTATACAAATATCTATACAAATTAAATGGTCTTGGCGCAAATCAATTTTTCTTCACTTTTTAACTAGAACGATATGAAAAAACTGCTCATTGTTGAATCTCCTGGAAAAATAAAAACTATTACTAAATTTCTTAATAATGAATTTCGTGTGATGTCCACGGTTGGACACATAAAAGACCTTCCCTCAAAAGGTCTAGGTATTACCATTGAAAGCAGTGGAATTACTTTAGAATACGAAACAATTAAAGATAAAGAAAAAGTAATAAGCGACCTTGTAAAAGCAGCTAAGGCCTCTGATGAAGTCTATCTAGCTCCTGATCCTGATCGCGAGGGAGAGATTATTGCATGGCACGTAGAACAAGAAATTAACAAATTTCTATCGCCAAGCCAAATCCATAGAATTACTTTTAACGAAATTACGAAATCGGCAATAACCGAGGCTATTAAAAATCCATCAAAAGTTGATATGCCAAAAGTTTTTGCTCAACAGGCTCGTAGAGTTTTGGATAGATGGGTTGGTTATGAAGTTTCTCCGATTTTATGGAGAAAGCTCGCAAAAGGACTATCGGCTGGTCGTGTTCAATCTGTTGCCTTGAAAATAATTTGTCAGCGCGAAAAAGAAATTAGAGCTTTTAAAACAGAAGAGTATTGGTCAATTGAAGGCGCTTTTGCCCACGGTAAAAGCATTTTTAATGCGATGCTTACTCATATTAGCAAAAAGCCTGCAGAGCTTAAAACAGAAGCTGAAACAAATAAAGTTGTTAGCGAATTAAAAAATAAAAATTATGTCATTGATAGCATTGTTGATAAAGAACGAGTTAAAAATCCAGTAGCTCCTTTTATCACAAGTAGTTTGCAGCAAGCAGCGGTAAACAAACTTGGTTTTTCAGTTAAAAAAACAATGACGATAGCGCAAAGTATGTATGAAGGTATTCCGCTTGAGGATCCAAAATCTCCAACAGCACTTATTACCTATATGAGAACCGATTCTACAAGGCTTTCTCAAACAGCAATTGATGGCGCTCGAGAATTTATTTTATCTGAGTGGGGCAAAACATATCTGCCAACTAAGCCAAATTTATATGGTAAGAAAGAAGGCGCTCAAGACGCTCACGAAGCGATTCGGCCTATTGAAATGTCATTAAAGCCTGATGACATTAAGCCATACGTTTCTGCTGAAATTTATAAATTATATCAATTAATTTGGTCGCGTGCTGTTGCGTCACAAATGAAGCCTGCTTTGTATGCACAGCGTCAAGTTGTGATTGTAGCAGATAAATATACGTTTAAAGTTACCGGTTCAACTCTGACCTTTGATGGCTTTTTGAAAGCATATCAAACTGAAGAAGAAGATGATGATAAAGTTGTCAAGTTGCCAAATGGTTTGAAGGAAAATGAACCGTTAGCGTTAGAAAAAATAGATCCAAAGCAGCATTTTACACAACCACCTGCAAAATTTTCTGAAGCAACAATTGTAAAAGAACTTGAAAAACAAGGGATTGGTAGACCAAGTACCTATGCAACAATTATAAGCACTATTCAAGCTAGAAAATATGTTGAACTTGATAAAAAACGTTTTGTGCCAACAGATCTTGGCATGAAAGTTACAGAAATGCTTGATGAAAATCTTCCAAAAATTATGGATCTTAAGTTTACGGCTCACATGGAGGAAGATCTTGATAAGATTGCAAGTGGCAATATGGAAAGAGATAAGCTTTTAAATGAATTCTGGGAATCCTTTTCCGTTGATCTAGAGAAGTTTAAAGGACAAACTAGCAAGCTTGGTAAAAAAACATTAGAAGAAACTCCTCTTGATTGTTCTTCGTGTAATGAAAAAAAATTAGTCGTTCGTCTGGGGAAAAATGGAAGCTTTCTTGGCTGTCCTGGATATCCAAAATGTACGTTTACAAGCAAGTTTGAACGTAAAGATGATGGAACAATTGTGCTTCTTGAAGATACTGATCAACCAACTCTTTTAGATGAAAAGTGTAGCAAATGCAGCAAGCCAATGCGTTTGATGAAGGGCCGCTTTGGGGAATTTGTTGCGTGCTCTGGTTATCCAGAATGTAAAAACATCAAACAAAACATTGCTTCATTTCCATGCCCGCTTTGTAGTGGATCTATCGCTGAACGCAAATGGCGTGGTGGTAAGCTATGGGGATGCCAAGGTTATCCAAAATGTAAATTTTCAATTTTTTCAGATATTGAGCAATCGCCTTGTCCAAAGTGTAACAAAAGTTTGTACATGCTTAAAAAGACTGATCGCTCTGGAAAAACAAATCTAATTTGTCCAGAGGATGGTTGCAAGCACGTTGTTGCTCAAGCAGAGTAATATTAAATGTCTATAAAAACAAACTCAAAATTTATGTGGCCACTGCTCACTGCAGTGGCTTTTATTGTCTGTGGTCTGGTATGCTGGAATGTGAGTTTTTACATTCCAAAAACGACAACTGTAGAAAAATCAGTTTCTAAGAAAAAACAGACATCGCCACTTGGTGATTGTGAAAAGTGTGGCAAATCACTGAGAAAAGTTAATGGACGATTTGGGCAGTTTGTAGGATGCAGCGGGTATCCAGAGTGTAAGTATATTCAACGTAAAAAAGCATCGTTTTGTTGTCCCGAGTGTGCTGGATCTGTTGAAGAAAGAAAGTGGAGCGGTGGAACTTTGTGGGGTTGCGGTAACTATCCAGAGTGTCGCTATGCCATATTTTCAGACATCCAAGATAGTCCATGTTTAAAGTGTGACAAAAGTCCCTATCTTTTGAAGAAAACAGATGAAAATGGGATTATTGTTCTTACGTGTCCACACGAAGAATGCAAGTGAGTAGCGGTTGTTTTGGTATAAAACTTGTACTTTCTCTATTTTTACGCTATCATATTTTGGAAATAGATCTATTCAAACAAGAGCAAATAATCAAATCTTGAGTTCAATTTCAAAAGTAAAAATAAAGTAATTTTATCAAATAAGTAAATGAGTCAAAACATCAGAAAGGCAAATTTCTATGATTACAGGTGTAGTTCAGTTCTTTTATCCAGATATTAAAAGAGAAGAAATTAAAAAATATTCTCTACTTGCAGTAGCATTTCTATTTACAATCGGTGCATATTGGTTGTTAAGACTTTTAAAAGATTTAGTTCTTTATAAATTAGCATTCCCAACATCGCTTGGTTATCATGCAGATGAAGGTCGTTTGTGGGCTCCAGTAACTAAAGCAATTTCTCCATTCGTTGTTCTTGGTGTAGTTATGATCTACACAAAACTTGTTGATATGTTCGAAAAACATAAATTGTTTTACATTATTGCAACATTTTATACAGTTTGTTTCTCTGTAATTGGTACAGTTCTGTATCTTCAAGCAACTCACGGTTCTGAGTTTGTTGGCGCAACAGCTTTAAAATACACAGGAATTTGTAACTATTTGTTAACTGAATCTCTAGGTTCTGTTTTAGTTGCTTTGTTCTGGTCTTTTACTGTTAGTATTTCAACAACAGATCAAGCAAAAAGAGCTTTTCCTTTCATTGTTGCTTTCGGACAAATTGGTTCGATCACAGGATCATCTTTAATGCTTATTAAACGTCTTCCAACATGGCCACTATTTGCAGTTGCGGTTGGTTGTTTAATTGGTCTTATTTTTGCAATCAAATATTTAATTGCAACTACTCCTGCAGATCAAATGAAATCTGACAAAGAAGAGAAAAAAACTAAACCAGATATGTTTGGTGGAATTAGACTTCTATTAACACATAAATATCTAATGGGTGTTTTGGTTGTTTCTACTTTCTATGAAATTGCTGGCGGAATTGTTGATTACCAAATGAAATCACAAGCTGCAGTTCTTTTTGATGAATCAACATTTAAATGGTTCCTTGGTATTTTTGGTGTTGCTTCAAACGGCTTAGCATTTGCTTTGGCTCTACTTGGAACAAGCGCTATCATTAAAAAATTCGGTGTTCGTATTTGTTTACAGCTATATCCTGTAAGCTTTGCAATTGGTTTAATCTCTCTTTACTTGTACTACCAAAGTGGTTACTCAAGCCCAATGACATTGTTCTGGGCTACCTTTGGAGTTATGATGATCGTTAAAGGTGTTTCATACGCTGTTAACAATCCTGTTAAAGAAATGATGTATATCCCAACAAGCAAAGATGCAAAATTCAAAGCTAAAGGTATCATTGATATGCTTGGTGGACGTTCAGCAAAAGCAACAGGCGCTCAGCTTGGTGGTATGCTTAACGTAAAAGGAAACCCTATAGCGTCAATTCAAAATTTGATGGCTTATGGTTCTTTAATCAGCCTTGGTATCATTGGTGTATGGATTCTCGCAGCGTTCTACGTTGGAAACCAAAACCAAAAACTTGTTAAAAGTGGCGAGACTATTGGATAAGATCGATAGTTTATACTTGAAACTTGATAAGTATCGAAAAACTCCGGCATATTTATGTCGGAGTTTTTCTTGTTAGGGCTTTTCTTTGAGGGGAATTAATTTATGTACTCACGTGTAATTCAGTATTTTTATCCAGATATCAAAAAAGAAGAAATTACAAAATTTAGCTTTTTGTCACTGGCTTTTATATTTACCATTGGTACATATTGGCTGATGAGACTCCTTAAAGATTTAGTTCTCTACAAGCTAGCTTTTCCAACAGAGCTTGGTTGGTCACCAGACACAGGCCGCCTGTGGATACCAGCGCTTAAAACTATTTCTCCTCTTTTTGTTTTACTTCTTGTTATGATTTATTCTAAGCTCGTTGACGTTTTTGAAAAACAAAAGCTTATGTATGTGATCGCTTCTGCATACATGATATTTTTCTCTATGATGACAGGCGTTTTATTTTGTAAACATATGTATGGTGACGAATTTCTAGGACGATCCGTGTTGGCTGTCAGCGGTATTTTAGGATATCTTTTTACAGAGAGCTTTGGATCTTTAGCGGTTGCTCTTTTTTGGTCTTTTACGATTAGTTGTTCAACTTCAGATCAAGCAAGGCGCGTCTTTCCCTTTGTGGTCGCATCGGGTCAATTTGGTGCGATTGGTGGATCAGCATTACTTTTAATTAATACAAATGTGATTTGGCCTTTTTATGCCACTGTTGTAGTTTGTCTTGGTTTATTTATCACAACGATTTATTTTTTAATGAAAACTGTTCCTGCAAAAGATATGCAAAGTGACGTTGTAGTCGAAAAGAAAAAAACGCACAATGTGCTGAGTGGTTTTAAGCTTCTGGCAACAAAGCCATATTTGATGGGAATCTTGGTTGTTTCAACTTTTTATGAAATAGCTGGAACCATTGTTGAATATCAAATGAATTCTCAAGCTTCAATTATTTTTGATCACGTTACGTTTAAATGGTTTAAAGGCGTTTATGGCGTTTCTATAAATACATTGGCTTTTTTTATGGCTCTTTTGGGTACGAGTTATGCAATTAAACGATTTGGAACAAGAATTTGTTTATTGATTTATCCAATTGCCTTTGCTGTTTCACTTATTGGATTATATATTTTTTATCGCGTTGCAAATCCATCGTCACTTCATTTATTGTGGGCAACTTTTGGTGCAATGCTTATTGTTAAAGCAACGGCATACGCTGTGAATAACCCTGTTAAAGAAATGATGTACATCCCAACGAGCAAAGATGCTAAATTTAAAACAAAAAGTATTATCGACATGTTTGGATCTAGGTCTGCAAAGATGTCTGGAGCTCAAATTGGCGGATCTTTTAACGTGATTGGCGATCCAGTTCTTTCAATTCAAAACTTGATGCTGTACGGATCACTCATTAGCCTTGGCGTTATTGGCGTGTGGATTATTGCAGCTATTTATGTTGGAACTCAAAATAACAAACTCATTGAAAACAATGAGATTGTTGAGTAGGGTTTTGATACTCTTGCCAATCTAAAGCTTGTTTTTGTTCTTATCTGTACCAAGCTGCAGATAGTTAATTTATTTTAAGATCATAAAAAAAGCCCACTCGAGCAATTGAGTGGGCTTTAATTTTATAGAAATTATGTTTTGATTACGCAGTTACGCGATCTGTTGCGTGGTAGCTTTTAGGAATTGGATGTCCAAATTTCTTTTCGTATGCTTGAGCAATTCTTTTTAACCTAAAGCCTTTAAATGAGTGCATAATCCCTGGAGCTATTCCAGCAGGAGCCATACGTTCTAAAAATTCATATCCAGCGACAACAGCTTCAGCACTTTGACAATGTTCTGTCGCATATTGATCAGCTCTATATTCTTGCCAAGCCCAATATATTATAGATGCAACAAGTGCGCTACTGACAGCAGCAAGTGTTTTTGTTTTATCAACATTCTGTAATTTTTGCAATGCGTATTGATCATTTCTGCTTATTCCAGTCATGTTTGAAAATACCAGAGCTAAAAAACTAGCAAATGCCATATTTGCAATATCGTGATTTTTAATATGACCAACTTCGTGTAAAATTATCCATTCTGTAGCTTGGGTATATAAACCATCTTTTTTATTTGCTTGATGCTCTTGCTCAAGCTTTTCTGCCCAGTAAATAGGAAAGTAAATAGATTTATATGATGCAGCTGGGCCTTCAGTATTGAAAAGGTATACGCTGGTATCTTCAAATTCATTAGGATATTTTTTATAAAGATTTTCAATATATTGCTTTGTGTAAGGATGATGTTTTTCTGAAATCTCAATATATCCCTTAATATTACGAGTAATCCAATCTCCACCTTGTTTTAACATAGTGATTGGATTTTTGATTGGACAGGTTATTTGAAAGCTAAGTAGTGCAATCAAGACAAATTTGACTGATTTCATAAGTGTACCCCCTTATGTTTATTATAGTATTTAATCTCATTAAAGCCTTTATTAAAGCTATTTTTTAAGCATATCTTAAATGCAAAATTTTGGAAATGCATGGCCAGGTATTTTGACAATATACAGAAAAACGGCACGTTTAGCTCATAGGTTTTAGATAAAAAGGCTACCCAGTTTCCTGAGTAGCCTTTTTTTAGAGTTTGATTTTTTTAAACGACTTTTGAGCCATTTTCAATGACTTTTGATGGGTTTAAAACTGCTCCATCAGAGGTGAGCATCATGCCTTCAGATGGCATCCCCATAATGTTTCTCGGCTTGAAATTAACGACAAATACGCCTTGTTTTCCAATCAAGTCTTGAGGTGAAAGAAACTTTCTCATTCCTGAAAAAATTTGTTTTTTTCCAAAACTTCCAAAATCAACTTGAAGCTTTAATAATTTGTCAGATTTTTCAACGATCTCGCACTCAAAAATAGTTCCAACGCGTAGGTCTACTTTTGCAAAATCATCAATCGAAATAAAGTTTGTTTCTTCTACCGGTGTAATAATTTGTTCTGTTGATTGGTCCATCGTTTTTTCCATTTTTTTAAAGAGGGTGTCTATTTTTTTCATAACAAGATTATCACTAAAAGAAATATCGCTTAAGCTGGGAGTTGGCTTACTGATTTCAGGATTCAAAGTATGAGTTAAGCGAGAGCTCATTGGTATGCTATATCCAATACTCGAGAGCAAGGTTTCCATTTTTTCTGGCATGATTGGCCAAAGCATTATGCCAATTGCTCTAAGGCTGTACACCGTTGCCGCAATAGTTTCTTGAAACTTTTCTTTGTTGCTTGCTGCTTGTTTCCATGGCTCATTTGCATGAAAGTATGCGTTTGTAATGTTAATGTATTCCCAGATGTTATTTATTGCGCGGTAAAAAAACCCTTGCTCAATCATATCAAGGCTATCTTTAATCATCAAATGACATTTCTCTTGAAGCTTTTTAGTCTCATCTGACCATGTAGATGGTGCTTGAATAGACAGATAATCATATTTTTGACAAAGAGTAGAACAGCGATTTAATAAATTACCTAAATCATCAGCCAATTCAGAATTAATACTTTGCTCAATATCTGCGATGCTAAATTGACTATCTTGAGTTATTGCCATTTTGCGCATTAAATAATAACGAATTTCGTCCACGCCATATTTGTCTGCAAGCGACTTTGGATCAATAGCATTACCCAAAGATTTAGACATTTTTTGGTCGCCCATCTTAATCCATCCATGAACTAAAAGCTTTTTGGGTTGTGCAAGTTCAGATGCCATCAAAAATGCAGGCCAATAAACTGCATGAAATCTTACAATGTCTTTACCCAAGACTTGCAGGTCAGCTGGCCACCAGGCATGTAGTTCTTTTTCTCCATTTGCAGAGCCATATCCAACTGCAGAGATGTAATTATTTAAAGCGTCGGCCCACACGTAGGTAACGTGCTTGCTGTCGCCAGGGAAAGGAATTCCCCATGAAATAGTAGAGCGAGAAATGCTTAAATCTTTTAAGCCGCCTTTTACAAAAGATATAACTTCTTGTGCTCTTTCTTTGGGTGAAATAAAGTCAGGATGTTTTTCAAAAAAACTTAATAATTTATCTTGGTACGCAGACAGTCTAAAGAAATAACATTCTTCTGATATTTCATTGGTTGGACGAAGGCAAGACGGACAGCTGATTTCAGCATTGGCTTCTTTGCTGTTAGCTTTATCATCTTCGCTTTGATCTTTTTGCGTGACAAATGTTTCACACGGAGTGCAATACCAGCCAGTGTAGGTATCTTTGTAAATATCTTTTTGAGCAATCAGTCGAGAGATCCAAGTTTGCACAGCTTCTTGGTGATACTTGTCCGTAGTTCGTATAAATTTTGAATAATCAATATTATAAAGTTTCCACATTGATGAGTATGAATCAACAAATCCATCTACAAAGTCCTGTGGGTGTTTATTAACTTTTTTTGCGGCTTCAGCTATTTTTTGTCCGTGTTCATCAGTGCCAACCAGGAAGAAAACATTTTTACCCATCATTGAGTGATAACGAGCAGCCACATCTGCCAGAAGTGTTGAATATAATGATCCTAGGTGTGGAGCAGCCGTAACGTAGTAAATAGGGGTTGTTACATAGAACTTATTTTTATTCATGTTTTATGCAGCCTTAAATTTAATCCAAAAATCATTTATTTCTTTTTGGGATAGTCCATGCCTGAAGACAATTAATTTTTTAAACTCATCACTTCCTGGGTATAAATTATCTACCCCTATGTATTTTTGATCCATAGAAGCAAAAACATCTTTTGTTGTAGGAAGGATACAAAATTTTTGACAGTGATAGCTTAAGACTTCTTTAGAGAAAAGGTAGTTTAGGAATTCGTATGCAAAATCTTCTTTTTTGGTACTTTCGCTAATGACTATGCTATCAGTTCTGAGCATTGACCCAGATGGAATCAGCGCAAACTTAATAAAATCATGCTTAAGCATTTCTCGGCATACTATTTCTCGATCAGAGACAACTACTGCGCAGGTATCAGAAGCTAAAAAATAACCTTGTTGAGAGTCTGTGTATGAGCCAACCCATGCTTTTTGCATGCATAAAAGATCGTAGATTTTTTCTAAATTATATTTTGAAAAATTATCGATGGGCATATTTAAATAGCTAGCGGCTAAAAATATTGCTTCGCGGGCATCTTCTGACATGCCAATTTCGCCACCAATTACTGATTTCTGATCAAAAATCATATTGAGCGAAACATCTTTGTCACCAACGACATTTTTATTGTAACCAATTCCAAAAACATCCCAGTACATAGGAAGTGAATAAGTGTTTGATGGATCAAAATAGATATTTAAAAATTCAGGATAGATATTCTGTATGAATTCGCATTTGGATAAATCTAATTTTTTAAGGAGTCCTGCTTTAATCATTGGTTCAATAATATATCCAGAGGGAAGCATGATATCACAGTCTACCGGTGACATCATTTCAAGCTTGGTTAGAAGCTCTTCGCTGCTTTCATAATATTTTAAATAAACCTTAATGCCTGTTTTCTTTTCAAAGTCTTTTAAAATAGATTCATCAATTCTATGTGCCCATGTATAAACTTTTAAGGATTTTTCTTGAAAGTCTGTAAGTTTTAAAAAGTATGGCAGCATAAGAAATGCATAAATAGTGCCAATCCAAAAACAAATCGCTAATAATCGAAATAAATATTTTAAAAACATGTTGTCTAAATCCTTTTAATCTCGAAATAAATTTCTTTGAAACATCATCATAATAAGCAACATGAAACAACTGCCTATTAAAAGCAGTGTAGAAAGAGCATTAACGATTGGTGAAATCCCAGAGCGAATCATGGAAAAAATATAAAGCGAAAGAGTTTGAACTGATGATCCAGAGCAGAAAAAAGATATGAGGAAATCATCAAATGAAATAATTATTGAAAGCAAAAAAGCTACTAATATTGCTGGATATAAAAAAGGAACAATCACATGAAAAAAAGTGTATTGCATTGAAGCGCCAAGATCTAAAGAAGCTTCAATTAAACTTTTATCTAATTCATCATATCTACCTTTGATTATCGGCATTGCAAAGCCAAGCCCTAAAAGTGTATGTCCTGCGATAAGTGTGGTGAGCCCAAGTGGAATAAATAAACATGAAAAAAGGGCAAGCATGCCAACCGCCAAAACAATATCTGGAATTAAAGCGTTAGCATAAAATAAAGGCACAAGATTTTGTTTATAGTGACGAAGTCCATGCACAAGTAAAAGAGACATGGTTACACTTAAAAAAGAAGAGGTGCAAGCAACAATAATAGAGTTCAGAAATGCTCGCCATATTTCTTCTGAGTGAAATAAGTCTTGGTACCAGTGCAAAGAAAAACCAGTCCATGCATCTGGAAATCCGCCTTGGTTAAATGAATATAAAACTAAAACAACGATGGGAACATATAGAAAAATATAAATGCATGCAACAAACACAGCAAGGGCAGATCTAGAAAAATTGATAAATTTAAACATGCCTATACCCTTTGTAATCGATTAACTAATTTATGCAGCGCAACTTGGTATAACAAAATTGAAATAATAAACGTTGCAGAACTCAGACAGGTGAATGCGGCTCCAACGTGCCAATCTTTTCCAATAAAAAAATATTCAGAAATCAGCGTTCCAACGAAATATTTTTTTTGTCCTGCAATAAGGGATGGGATAACGTATTCTCCAAAAGAAGTAACATAGACCAAAAAGAATCCAGTTTTTATTCCCTGAATGGTTAATGGAACAATAACTCTACAAAGTGTTTGAAAGTATGATGCGCCAAGGTCTAAAGAAGATTCAACCAGTCGGATGTTGATTTTTTCAAGGCTAGAATAAAGAGGCATAATCATAAATGGTAAATAAACATGGAACATAACCAGGTACATAGCAAATTGATTGTTTAATAGGTGCCCAAAATCAAAGCCCAAAAGTGATAAGAATTTATTTAATACGCCATGTTTTTCTAAAATAAAAAACCAAGCATACACTTGAACTAAAAGATTGGTTAAGAAAGGCAGAACAATTAAAAACATCAGCTTTGATTTCATGCGAGCTGGAGCGCAAAGGGCAACATAATATGCAACAGGATATCCGATAAATAAACAACATGTTGCAGTAATGCTTGCAAGAAGCAAAGACCTAAATATTACAAAAAAATGAGAAATTTTAATTACTTCTAAAAAGTATTCCATCGTCGCATGTTGAAATAAATTAGTACACATACTCAGCTGGATGACAAACAAGAGCGGCAATAAGAAAAAACATATTTGCCAAGCAAGCGCTGGCGCCATAAAAAAGAATGATTTTTCACTCTTACTTATTTTTTTAAAGATTTTCATTTTGTGCCCCTTTGGTTTTTTTATTTCTTGAGCAAGAGAACGTTGTCTTTTTGCCAATATAAATAAACATGATCGTCGTAATCGATGATTTCTCTTGCAAAATGCTCTTCATTTTGTTCAAAAACTTGCAGCATGTAACCATTTTGCAACCGAACGTTGTATTGAGTAAATCTACCTTGATAAACAATTGAATGTACGATGCCAGATAAATTGTTAGAGAATCCTTCAAGACTTGATTTGCTAATCAAGATTTTTTCAGGACGAACACCGATACATGCATCATCACCAATATTGAAATCTTCTATGTTGTCAGGCATTTTGATCGCAATACAAATCATTTTGTCTACGTCCAAATACCATTGCTCCCCATGCTTTAAAAGCACTCCTTGAATGATATTTGTTGTCCCTACAAAGTTTGCAACGAAAACTGATTTTGGATGCTCGTAAATTTCTTTTGGAGTTCCAACCTGATCAATTTTTCCATTTTGATTCATGACCGCCATCTGATCAGCAACGGTTAATGCTTCTGTTTGATCATGAGTAATATAAACAAATGTGGTACCTAGATGATCTTGAAGCTCAATGAGTTCAAGTAAAACTTTTTCACGTAGTCGTAAATCGAGCGCAGCGAGAGGTTCGTCAAATAATAAAACCTCAGGCTCATTAATTACCGCACGAGCGATAGCAACTCGTTGTTGTTGCCCACCAGAAAGTTGACCAATCTGTTTGTATAAGTGTGGCTCAAGGTGAAACATGCGAATTACTTTTTCAACTTTTTGCAAAATTGAGTCAGCTGATAAATTTCTTACTCGTAAACTGTACGCAATGTTGTCGAAAACATTTAAATGTGGAAATAAAGCGTAACTTTGAAAAACAGTGTTTACGCTGCGTTTGTTAACAGGAACATTAGTAATGTCATGATCGCCTAAAAAAACAGATCCGGAATCAGGAATCTCAAGTCCTGCAATCATTCGTAAAATGGTTGTTTTGCCACAACCACTTGGTCCAATGAGTGCAAAGAATTTACCGCCTGGAATTTTTAAATTTATATTATCTAGAATTATCTCAGAGCCAAAAGACTTGGTAATTCCTTGTAGGACTATACCTTTCATCGACTTTTCACCATTCGTGCCCAGATAATTGGAACCACCACATCAGAAAGTGTGCATGGAATCACAATCGCTACAAGCATTAACATAAAAAACATACCAAAATATGCATGAAAATCTGACAATCCGTGACCAATAGAATAAAAAATTGCAGCCATTGCGCTAATAAAAGTGTGAAAGAAATGCAAAGAAAGTGAATGATTATCAGTATGCTCTTCTTTGCCTCGTGAAATAATTAAGCCATTGATAACACCAACAAATAAAAATGGTAAAATGTTAGCAAGCTCTGATTTAAAGCAAATGTGAAGTTCCATAGAAACGCCAAGTAAAGTACCAGCAAAGTATGGAAGTAAAATATCAGAAAGAGTACAAAAAATCGTTGAAGAAACAATGCCGACCATAACCCCAGCCATAATGTTTTTAGAATATCTATAAAAAGTTACCATAGCGCCACTTGCTGCAAATAAAATATGCGTAAAGTGAAAGCTATGAAATAAAATATCCATGCCAGAATGCATGCCACAGGGACCAGAATGATCATGTACGTGCGCGGTAGCTTCTACCATGTTTGCAGTGAAAAACACATGGATCATGCTTAGAAGCATAAGGGCACAGGCAACAGATAAAGTACCATATGGAAGATGGTGCATCAATTCATGAGAAAATATGTCCCATATCGATTTTCTTGAGATGTGCTGCTCGTCCAAGCAGCTGTTATTAACTTCTAAAGACATTGAATGTTCCCCATAAAAAAAGATTAAATTCCTATTTTTTTTAGTATAACAACAAGATAGTTTTTTGCTATAAAATATCATCCTCAAAAAAGCTCTATTTTAAGGCAAAAAATTATCAGTTTATGGCTTGCCTTAAAATGCCTGCCCTAGGGTGAGATACCATACACACCATGACTCAAAATCTTGATACTGTTTCTTCCATTTAAAAGAGCAATCAAATCTAAGTGGCCCAATGGGAGTATCGTATCGAATTCCAAAGCCAGATCCTGCAAAAAAATTATCGGACTTGTTTTTTAATTCATGAAAGACACTATTTTTAAAAAGCGCTCCACTATCTATAAAAACTGCTCCACCTAAATTTTTATAAATTGGCATACGCATTTCAATATTAAAGTTAATCATAGTTCTTCCGCCTTGAGGGGCGTAACGCCATAAATTGTCTGCTTGTGGTGGAAGTCCTGCGTGTTGATCATAAATTGGCTCAGTAAGGCGACCAAGCGGAGGGCAGTAGTCTCGCTGGTATGCGCGAAGAGATGATGCTCCGCCTAAATAAAATCTTTCTATGGGAATGAGCTGATTGAATTTTCGATTAAAGACGTGGCCGCCTCTGAGTCGTAGCGCTAATGTCGCTGAGTTTAAAATAGAAATATACTCTGAGTGTTCAATAAGCAGTTTTAAAAAGCTTGTTTTGCTGTTGAGGTCAAACATTCCTTTGCAAGAGATAAAAGATAAGTGGCCACGGTTTGGGTTTAAAAGATTATCTACTTTTTGCCAAATTACGTTGGGTTCAAAAAATAAATATGATGGTTTTTTTCCCAGAAGAGTCGGATCGTAGTCGATAATACTTCCAAGCATGTGCTGATCAGCTTGCTTTATTCCCATAAATTCACATCCGGTAGATCCACTTACGGTTACTGATGGAAAGACATGGCTCATGTTCCATAAAAATCCTTGTTGTGTTGCCGTGTACAAAGAATTTTTACTACCAATATAAACTGGTTGCTCATAAAGCGAGTCATACACCTTAAATTGACAACGAATTCTTTTGCCAAAAAGCCATGGAAATTCGTAACAGGCAGCAATGTTTCGATAGAATTTGGTCACGTCAGCCTCTACAAATCCTTGATCTGCGATGTTAAAAAGATTTTTAAGGTAGAGGCTTGCACCAACTTTGTATGTAAATCCTCGTCTAAGCTGCAGGTTGTTACCAACTTGTTGTAGTCCAAATCGAGTTCTTACTTCATATCTGTCAGCATGTATTAATTTCATAAATATTGGTTTGTATAAAAGATTGTCTGTGTCTTTGCTTGGATATATTTGAACAGACTGAAATATGTTTAATTCTTTTATGTTTTTTAGGGTTTGCTGAATTTTTTGCTTATCCCAATTCTCACCATATTTGTATGCGACTTCTTTCATGACAGAGCTGTATGGAACCAAATTGTTGCCAAGGATAATGGTTTTTCCAAATTTAACCTCAGATTCATGAAGGGAAATATTCCATGTAACATCTATAATTTGCACATTGTCAGATATTTTTTTTTGTAAGTTTTTTGAGGAATCTTGGTTTTCGTGTAGTTGAAAGTCAATTGATATTTTTTGATACCCTTGATTTCTTAAGTATCTGTTTATCCATTGTTTTTGCTCTTGCAGCAAAGAGTTGTCAAATCCTTGTAGTGATTGATTCTTATAAAATAAATTAAATTGTTCTTGGATATTTGCATGCTGCAAAATAGTAGAACTGCCCATAATTCTTTTGCGTCCGAGCTCAATATTTAAAACTAGCTGGCAGTGGTTATATTTATCTTCTTTTGTTTTTACAAACTGTTCTTTGGTTATTTTTGCATCCCAAAAACCAGATTGCCGATATGCTTTTATGAGCTGATCTATTGATTTCTTTAAAAGATCTTTGTCGAAAAACTTTGATTTTAATAATTGGGAAAAATTAGATTTTATAAGTCTTGGCTCGTGTAGTATGTCGCTGTCTAAAGTTTCATGATCTAATGCTTTATTTTCTAAAGATCTTTGGTCATTTATTTTTATGCTAGAGATAATGGTTCTTTTACCTTCTTTTATAAGGCAATAAACTTTATTTTTTTCTTCTCGAACACTAATCTTTACTGACCAAAATCCTTTGCTTTTATACATCTGCTCAATTTCATCAATGATAACAGAGCTTGGAAAGTGCCATGCTGATTTTCCATATAATAATAAATGATTCATTAGTTCCTGGTGGTTAAAAAAAACATTCCCTAAAAAAGAAAATTCTTTTTTTCGATCAATTATTATTTTTATATCAAGATCTATTGTTTTGCTTTCTAGTTGCACAATTTCTTCAATCTCAACATTAAATACAATAAATCCTTTTTGTTCTAAGAGGGATTTGATTTTATGTCGCATGCTTTTTATAAGCTCTTGTCCATAATGCTTTGCTTGAGCTTTTTGAGAGCAAAGCTCAACTGTTTTTTGACATATTTTTTGAGCATCTAATTTTGAAATATGATGAGAGTCTTGAACCATGCAGTTAATTTTGTTAATGGTAAATCGCTTTCCTTTTTTTAATAAAAGCTGCACAAAAACCGAGGAGTTTTCTTTGTTGTAAGTGATTTTATCGAGAAGTTGAGCGCTAAAGTAACCATTTGTTTGTAGTGTTTTATGTATATTTTGTAATGAGTGTTGATGCTTTTGCTCATCGAAAATGTCACCAATCTCGATTAAATAAGCATTTTTATAATGCTCTTTGCTGCGAAGAGGGCCAGATATAGTCAGTTGCGAAAACAGATAATGCTTTTCAAGAAAAAATTCGAAAGAATATGCTGGAGCTTGATCTATCTTTTTATGTTGAAAAATCTTTAAAATAATTTTTTTAAAAACTCCCATTTGCTTAAGATAAAAGACGGCGCACTCAAGATCTTTTTTTGTTGTAAGTTTGTTGCTACGCAATCCTGTGATGCTTAAGAGTTCTTCTTGGTCGTGCCCAGGATCAATAAAATAGTCTATTGATTCAATCAGTAATTTATCTGGAATAAAAGTGTCAATCTCTTTTTGGCAATGAGTGCCTAGTGCGTCAATGGCACAAAGTAAAATTTTTTGGCTTGCTTCAGGCTGCGATGCTTGAGCTGCAAAAAAAGAAAAAAAAGTTATAGATAAAAGAATGTTGCGCACAAAAAATGATTCCAGGTCGTAAAACATGTGAGTTGTTAGCTATAAGAATATCATTTTTTTTTAACATCTGAAAAATAATTTTGCGTAGGCTTGTTTTACAAAAAAGTAAAATAAACCTACGCGCTATATTCAAATAGAAGATTTTTTATATTGATTTGGATTTATAAACAATCAAGTCTTTTTCTGAGTTTAGAAATTCCTAGATAGCCAGATACGATTGTAAAAAACATGAGCGCTGCAATGCAATTCCAGTAAGGAAGTGAGTCGGCAGGGTTTAAAGCTGCAGCTCTTCCACCTTCAAGAGCATAAGTTAAAGGATTTAATAAATTTAAATATGCCAGCGTTGGTGAAGTTTCATATAAGTTTTTCCATGAAAATTGAAATCCAGCCAGGAACCAAAGTGGAAAAATAATGCGTTGCCACATGTTTGATATTTTAAATAAATTATGAATTCTGCTCGCTAAAAGAAGTGAGAAAAATCCAGAAAACAGACAAACGAGTGATATTAAAAAATAGAGTTTGAAAAATGAAAAATATTGAAAGGAAAATGATTTCCAGAGTGCTAATTTTCCCATTGGAATTATGAGCATTGTCGTTATAAATCCTTGGTATGCGTTAGCCAAGGCATATTTCACAAAAACCATCGACTGTCTTACCGGTAAGCTTAATTCATAATGTAAATTGCTGCCAGGGTCGCACATATCAGAAACTAGTAAAATAACATTGTGAACAGGGATCATAAATCCTTGAATCGAGGCGATGCTAATTAAAATAAATGGACCATAATCAACAAGGCCGCGAGTTGGCATGATATATGCAAATACGGCTATGTTAATGCCACCCCACAGCAGGCCGTTGATAATTTGATCATTTAATCGTGGTTTAAAAGTGTAAAAGTTACTGACAAGTAGTTGCCAGAAGGTTTTAAGTTGGGCATTGTCAATTGAAAACATAAAATTCCTATAAACAATCAAGTCGTTTTTTTAGATTGGAAATTCCAAGATATCCAAAAAGAGTTGTAAATATTAATAATGCAAAAATGCATGGCCAGTATGGAAGTGACTGTGCAGGATCAAGAGCTGCAGCTCGACCACCTTCAAGTGCATATGTGAGTGGATTGAGTAGACCTATGTATGCCAAGACTGGGGAAACTTCATGTAGTGTGTACCATGAAAATTGAAATCCTCCCAAAAACCACATAGGAAAAATTATTCTTGTCCACATGTTATCAAGTCCTGAGTACATATCTTTTGTAATGCTTACGACAAAGATTGAGAAAAAACCGCTAAACAAAGAAACCATCAGCAGTAGAAAATAGTATTTCAGAAATGAAAAGTGGGCTAATGAAAAATTATTCCATAAAACTAATTTTCCAATTGGTAAAATTAAAATAGCAGAACAGATAGCTTGGTACGCGTTTTCCATAGCATATCGTACAAAAATCAACCATTGGTTAATCGGTAGTGTGAGTTCGTACTGTAGGTTGCTTCCGTCGCTAGAAATATCTGTAAGCAAAACATATGTCGCGCTAATTGATACAAAAAAAGCACAAGAAATTGGCATAGTTGCCGCAATAAAAGCGCCATAGTTACTGCTTACTCCAATAGCAGGCATGATAAAAGTAAATACGATAATGTTTAGCATTGACCAAACAAGGTTATTAATTATTTTATCTTTCAGCCCTGGAGACGTAACCTTAACGCTTCTTAAAAAAAGTTGCCAAAGTGTACGCGACTGCAAAGAAAAGTAATGTGTCATAAAAATCCTTAGATGATAGTTGTGATTTTAAACACAATCTAATCGTTTTTTAAAATTGTAAACTCCTGCGTACGCAAACGCGAAGATAAAAAATATTGTCATAAGTGTGCATATTGGATAGGAAATAAGCGGTTGATCATGAATGATAGTAGATCGCATTCCTTCCATAATGTACGTAATTGGATTGAGTAGGTTTATGTATGCAAGCGTAGGGTTTGCATTATAAAGCATGTGCCAACTAAATTGATAACAACCTAAAAACCACATAGGAAAAATTATTCTTAGTTTTATTGTTGTCAGGTATTCTAAGTTCGGCATAATGCTTGCTAAAAACAATCCTAAAAATCCAAAAAAGAGATGCGCGAGCACATAGCTAAGCAGCAGTGGACCATATGAAATATCGCTTAGTGAAATAAAATTCCACAAAACTAATTTTCCTACAGGAATTAAGGGTAAAGTTGATACAAATGATTTGTATGCATCAATTAGACCAATTCGTATAAAAATCCAGCTGGTTGGCACGGGTAGCGAAAGATAATAACCCAGTGAGTTAACGCCTTGAATATCACTCATAAGAATTGAAACGTTTGTTCCAACTTCAAACATGCCCCATGCTGCAATATTGCCAATCATAATAAATTTACCAAAAGCAGGACTGATTCCAAATTGTGGCAAAATATATTGAGATACATAAATAGTTGCCCCAGACCAAATGCACGCATCAATAAATCGACTGATGATATGTTTTTTAAAAACACAGGCGTCGCGCATTAAAATACTAGTTATTGTTTGTATTTGTTTATAATCCATGCTCTTTTCCCTCATCGGATTCTTGCATGAGTTTGATAAAGACATCTTCAAGATTTTCTTTGCTGTAATCTTTTTTAAGATTGTCAGGAGTGTCAATTAATTTGATAACTCCTTGATCAAGGATACAAACTCTGTCTGAAAGTACTTCTGCCTCTTCAATATAGTGAGTGGTAAGAAGAATCGTTACCCCATCATTTTTGAGTTGTTTGATAATGTCCCACAAGTTTCTTCTGATGTGTGGATCAAGAGCGACTGTTGGCTCATCAAGGATGACAATTTTTGGACTATGCATGAGTGTTCGTGCAAGTAAAAATCTTTGTTTGTAACCACCAGAAAGCATAGAGCCTTTTGCATCAGCATATTTAGTTAATTGAAATTGCTCCATAAGCTCTTTGCTGCGCTTTTCGATTACGTCTGGTGATAAATTAAAATAACGCCCTGCAAAAATTAAATTTTCTTTAATCGTGAGCATGGCGTCAATGTTTGGCTTTTGTGGACAAAAACCCATGATGCGACGGAATGAAATAATGTCTTTGTAGATTGAAACGCCGTTGTGCAAAATGTCGCCTGAGCTGGCAGGATGCAGCGTTGCAATGATTGATGAAAGAGTGGTTTTACCAGCACCGTTTACACCTAAAAGGCTTAATATTTCGCCTTGATAAATGTCTAGGTTAACTCCACTAAGAGCTGTGATAGCTGGTGTCCCTGTGTACGTTTTTGTTACGTTTTGAACTGAAAGTAAAAGTTGCTTGTTCATAAAAAAATACTCCTTGATTTTGTACAACCTTATATGACTTTATGCATTAAATGCAAGTATTGTCATAAATCGGTGAGCAAAATCATTATTGAATCGTAAAATATAGTAAAAATTTGTTTTCGTTATTGATTAATTTGGACTGCTTGATTTACCGAGCGGGGCAAATAAATGAATTTTTCATGGTCGTAATTCCTTCTTTAGATGGAAGGTTAAAGATATAGACGTTAAGGCATTATACTTTTGGGGCTTTTATTTGTCAAACAGCGATTTAATCTAAGATTTGCTCTGATGGGAAAAATAATAAAAGTTCATGAACGCTTGAAATTCGTTTGAGTGAAGGCAAATCCTGTTTTTGCATAACTTGATCTTTAGCAATAATCATATTTGAAAATCCAAAAGTTTTGCATTCTTTTGCATGGATGTCGATATTGTAAATTGGTTTGATTTGACCAGTTAAACTAAGCTCAGCAAGGGCAATTGTTTTTGCCGCAAGTGGTTGTTGAAAATAGCTAGAAAGAAGTGCAAGCGCAATTCCAAGGTCACAGGTTTGATCTTTGGTTCGAAGTCCTCCGCTAATTTTGAAAAAGATATCATGCTTGCTGAGTGGAATATGCAAATATTTTTCTAAAATGGCAGCAATTAAAACTACGTGTTTGTGGTCAATTCCGGTAATAATTCGCTGTGGAATTCCAAACTTAACTGGAACGGTGAGCGCTTGAAGCTCTAAAAATATTGGCCTTGTTCCCTCAAGAGAGCTGACAAGGGTAGAGCCTGGAGCATTTTTTGTTTGCTCTAATAAATGTTGATTGATGTTGTGAACTTCTTGAAGTCCATCACCTTTCATATGAAAAAATCCAATTTCGTTAATGGATCCAAAGCGGTTTTTAATAGATCTGAGTGTTCTAGTTTGCCACTGATCTTCTTTTTGCAGGTAAAATACTGCGTCAACCATATGCTCTAAAAGTTTTGGCCCAGCAATTGTTCCTTCTTTGGTGATATGACCGGTTGCAATGATTGCGATGTTGTTTTCTTTTGCAAGTTTCATGAGTCGAAATGCGGATTCTTTTAATTGAGAAATGGTCCCTGGAAGGGCGTTCGTCTCTTCATTGAGCACATTTTGGATAGAGTCGATAATGACAAGGTTGGGCTTTTTTTGTGTGCAAATTTCAATAATTGATTGCAGTGAAGATTGATCAGAAAATAAAAGATTGTCGGGTGTTGTTTTTTGAATTCGCTGAAAACGTAATTTCACTTGTGGCAATGATTCTTCTGATGAAAAATAAATGATTTGATACTTTGATTCAAGCTGTGTAGAAATTTGCAAAAGTAATGTTGATTTTCCAATTCCTGGGTCACCAGAAACTAAGATAAATGATCCTGGAACTATGCCGCCGCCTGCAACTCGATCCCATTCTGAGCATTGTGATACGATGCGCGCTTGTTGCTCAAGTTTTATATCCTCAAGCTTGAACAAATGCTTGTCAGGTGATATTGAGGACTTGTGTTTCTTTTCTGTTTTTACCGTTGAAATCTCGTCAAGGCTGTTCCAGGCTTTACACTCTGGACAACAACCGATCCATTTTACGGTTTGATAAGAACATTGAAGACATTCGAAATAACTTTGTATTTTACTCATGCAAAAAGTATATCATTTTTTTGCTTTTGCACACATTGTTTTTCCT
>JAPLIP010000037.1 GCA_026389065.1 Candidatus Dependentiae bacterium | reverse complement strand
CGGGTCCACAGCGAGTCAAGATGGCCACAAAGTTTACGACTGATTGTATTTTTATGCATAAGGCAACGCAAGCAGTGGGAGCTGTAGCAGGCATTTTACAAACACAATCAAGAACGATGCGAACTATTGAGTATGTTTCTGGCTTTATGGGCCATGAGCCTGCATTTGCATCTGCAGCTGAAAGTATTTCTCAAGCAACTCAAGAACTTGAAACTTTTATGCAAAAAAGCGTTGCTCAAGAGCTCGTACCAATTACAGAGTTTTTAGAAAAAGCTGGAGTTACTGCAATAGAAGCAAGAGCTGCTACAAGATCAATTACTGAAATTTTGTCAGACATACAAAATTTTGGTGGGAAAATACCACTCAGCAATGTTGAGCTATGCAAAGAGATAAAAACTCTTATTGAAAATCTTGTTAAAGAGGCAAATGTTATTATTGACATAAAATTGCGTCAGGAATTTTCAACAAAATGGATAACAGAAAATGGATTAAAAAAACGAGTAAATATGGATTTTGAACATGCTTTAAATTATGAAGTAGCGTTTAAAAACAATAAAGCTACTGGCTTATTAGAGGTGAAATTTTCTGGAGGACATTTAGCAGGAAGCACTGAGGCCTTAGCGGAAAAAGGATTGATACAAATTATTGATAAGAAACAACTACCAACAGGGTGCTGGGAATTCTTATTTGAAGATTGCTTTACAAAAGAAAAGTTTACTAAAACAGAGTTTCATACTTCATGGAACGAACAAACAATTTTAAAAAACAGTTGGAATCTTTTTGAAAATCAAGAAATTCAAGAATTCATTGCCAATGATACAAAGATAGCAAAATATATAAAACATGGAGAGCAAGAATTATCCATTGTTATAAAAAAACACGATAAAGATATAAATATTGTCACGCAAGTTCCTTATAAGATAAAAAAGAAAGCAATATGAAAAAACTATTTTTAAAAATAACGGTTGATGCAGATGGATATGGAATACCAGAAGGGGCTAGAACAGAAAGCTTTTCATTGGGTCAATTGGTAATGTTTCTAGAGGCTTGGGGTGATAAAAATCACAATCAAATATATACCTGTAACGGATTAAACTGGGAATGGCTAAGCTTAGGCAAAACAAGAGATGAAAAAAGTGTTTATTTATGGGATAACTGGGAAATAAAAAAACAGGCAAAGCTTCAAGGCTTAAGCCAACAAGAGCAAGAAGCTTTTGATAAAGCCTATGAAGATTATTCAGACAAGAGATTTGAAGATATTCCAAAATTATACATGAAGATAGAAAACTATGTTGAAGTTGTAGAAAAATGGCAAGAAATTGTGCTTAAGCAAAAACCTAATTTTATAATTTTGTCACAAGACGATTCTGGCTACGTTGACTTAGTTGGCAAAGATGAGCTTTCGCAGCAAGACTTGGCTGACATGAAAATAGAGCATGAAAAATATTTAAAATATAAAATTGCTTACGACAAATATGTAAAATCTAGGCCAGACATTGTCGATGAATTATGGCACGGCCCTCAGTCAAGTGAATACGAGGCTGACTGGCAAAAGTTTTATGAACCGGATGATGAAAAATAAGCCTTAATTAAAAACATTAAATGCTTGCTTGGTATCTAATTTTTGTAGTCTTGATACACTTTTTATGAAACAAAAAAGATTTTCTTTGTAGCAAAAGATAAAAAAAGATGTTGATACATGTTCGCCTACTTCAGTATGCTGAAAAATTTTTTACCTATTCTGTGCCAGAAGAGTTTTGGCATAAAATGATTCCAGGGACGCTGGTAAAAGTTCCTTTATCGAACCGCATTGTTCCTGCGGTTGTATCAGAAATAGCAGATCCCTTGGTAGAGTATAAATTTAAAATTAAGCCAATTGTTTGCGTATATCCATTTCCCAGCGATCATTTATACAGTTCGTTTATCGATAAAATAAGCAATTATTGTCAAACAGACGCTTTATATTTTTTACAGCGATTAGAAAAATTTTTATCAGAAAAAGAAAATGAAGATCAGCCTGCTTCTCAGCCGATTTTAACTATTTCTCAAAAGGTTGATTTCACCGATGAGCAAGAGTCGGTATACAATCAAATAGCCCCATATGTTTTAGAGCAAAAGCACCAAACTTTTTTGCTTCATGGTGTAACCGGATCTGGAAAAACTGAAATTTATAAACGAATAGCATCTGATGCATTGCAGCAAGGAAAAGCGGTCATATTGCTTTTGCCAGAAGTAGCCCTTGCCTTAAGATTTGAAAAAATATTTGCAACTTTCTTTAAAGACATTCCTGTTTTTGGTTTTCATAGTGCTGCTCCAGTTGGTCAAAAACGACTGTTGTGGAAGAATTTACTTGAGCAAAGGCCAATGATTATTGTTGGCGTCCATATGCCTGTTTTACTACCAATTGCACACCTTGGTTTAATTATTATTGATGAAGAGCATGACAGCGGGTATCAGGAAAAAAAACATCCCAAAATTCATTCTCGCGATATGGCGATTTTAAAAGCATCAATGTATAAAGTTCCGATTGTTTTAGGGTCTGCAACTCCATCACTTCAATCTTTATGGAATGTAAAAAAGCGTGGATGGAAGCTGCTTATGATGCACACGCGCTTTGCTGGAAACTTTCCAAAAATTCAGTTTGCGTCTTTAAAAACTAAAAAGAAAAGAAAAAGTTTTTGGATTACTGATGAGTTGCATGGTGCAATTGAAAATCGACTAGAAAATAAAGAGCAAACTATTATTTTTCTAAACCGTCGCGGTTATAGCTTTTTTGTTCAATGTACCTGTAGTTTTATTTTTTCATGCAACCATTGCTCAGTGAGCTTGACGCTGCATCAAGACAATAGTCTTTTGTGCCATTATTGTGCGCACAGGCAAGCAATTCCTCCAGCCTGTCCAACATGCCAGATAAGTAGTAATGAATTTTTAAAAAAAGGAATTGGAACTCAGCAGGTAGTTTCAATATTGCAAAAACTTTTTCCCCAAGCTCGCATTGAGCGTGCAGATTTAGATAGTACCGTAAAAAAACGAAGCTGGGCAAATACCGTTGAGGATATGCAGTCTGGTCAAATTGATATTTTAGTGGGAACTCAGTCAATTACCAAGGGATACCATTTCCCCGGTGTAACATTGGTAGGTGTTTTATGGGCAGATTTAAATTTGCACTTTCCCATATACAATGCCGCAGAAACAGCTCTGCAGCAGCTTATTCAGGTGGCCGGTAGAGCGGGCAGGCAGTCACATGAAAGTACGGTTATTGTACAAGCTTTCGATGAGCATAAGATTTTTAGCTTTGTTGATGAAAAAAAATATCAAACTTTTTATGATGAAGAAATTCAAAAACGTACAGACGCGCAGTATCCACCATTTAAGCACATTGCAGAAGTTGAATTAAAGGGAGCTGATCAGTTGGTTGTTGAGCGAGATGCAAAAATGTTTGCAAAGTGTCTGCGTGATATGTCGCAAAAACAAGGCTTTGATGTGCAGGTTCTTGGTCCTATTCCTGCAATGGTTTACAAAGTGAAAGCTGTTTATAGTCAAAAATTATTTCTAAAGTCGTTTTCGCGAAGCGAGATGATTGAGCTTTTTTCAGATCTTAAAGGTTATAAAATAAAATCGTCACTATTTTTTACCATAGATCCTGTGGCTTAAAAATAGTGACGATTTTAAAACGAGCTGAATATTTTAGCTTTTTTTGCTTTTGCAATAAAGAGTCCAGATAGCATCTTTATTTTCTGTTGAGTAGATATGTTGCAGGAGTGCAACAACAAGAGGATTTTGGCTGTTTGAGTTAGCGCACTCTTGTAAAAAATCTTGAGTTAGCATTGTCCCAAGAGATTTTGGTGATTTAAAAGTAGGGCTAGAAATTGACCCTGAGCTAGATTTGCTTATTTTTTCAGATGAAAGCAAAAAGCTTGATGATGCTAATAATGCACAAAATAAAAGCTGTTTCATAAGTGAACCCCTAATTAAAAATTATTTTATTTGTGAGAAGTTTTTTCCTTGTGTCGTTGCATTTTCGCTTCTTGCTTGCGCATATTTTCTAATTTTCTTTCTACCTTTGCCTTGTAAAACTCTTCTGCTGTTTTCGATTTTAACTTTATGCCTTGCTCTTCACGCTCGATTTTAGCAGCTCTTCTTGAATCTTTTTCAAAAGACGCTGATAAAAATCCACAGCTTAAAAGTATTGTGCATAGTGTTAGTTTGTTCATAAAAGCTCCTAATGCTTTGTTTGGATTAAATGTTTTGATACAAAACTTCAATTACGCCTTCTTTTTATTTTTTTAAATATTTTTGGGTATTTCTGCGGGAATCGTGATGAAATGCTGCTTGTAAAACTTGAGCTCTTCAATTGATTCTTTTATATCATCAAGGGCTCTGTGTGTGTTAGCTTTTTTAAAGACTATATCTTTGCCTGACCATCGACCAAGCATGATTTTAAAAGCAGTTACATCAACTACTCGATAATGTAAAAAATCTACAAGCAGTGGCATTTCTTTTTTTAGAAATATTTTATCAAACCATACTGTGTTTCCACACAGCGGGGCGGTGCCTTTTTGGCAGTACTGTTCTAAAAATCTTAATGTTTCTTCTTCTGCTTGTTCAATGGTGATAGTTGAATCTTTTACTTTTTGCGTAAGGCCAGTTTTGCTGTGTTGTTCGATGCACCAAGGGTTCATGCGATCTAAGATCTCATCTGGTTGCTTAATGATTAAATTTGGTCCTGTTGCAATAATGTTAAGTTCATCATCTGTAATGATTGTGGCTATTTCTAAGATTACTTCTTGGTTGTAATCAAGGCCAGACATTTCAAGGTCTATCCATACGAGCAAATTGTTTTTTGGAAGCATAAAAACTTTCTTTTTCTTGGGTGCAAAGTGTAAGGGTAACTATAAATTAAATCGATCTGGTTGTAAAATTAAATACGCATTTTTTTAATTAAAATAATTTGAACAAAATCATTTGAATTATGTAAGCTTAAAAGGATAAATGTTAAATTTCTTTCATGCAAGGTTATTCGGGGTTGATCATGTTACGAGTTGGTGTGCTTTTGGGTGGTAAATCAATTGAGCGAGAAGTCTCTCTTAATTCTGGCAGAACTATTTGTGATCATTTAGACACCAATCTTTTTAAAGCTATACCAATATTTCAAGCTGCAAGTGGCGATTTATTTTTGTTACCATGGTCGTTTTTATATCGTGGAAAAATTGCAGACTTTGAGCATAGATTGCAAAATGAAGCGACAAAGATTTTTTGGGATGATCTTTCTGGGATAATCGATTTTATGTATATTGCCACTCATGGAAAATATGCAGAAGATGGTCGCTTGCAAGCAATTTTAGAATTATTTAAAATACCATATTTAGGGTCTAAGGTTCTTGGTAGCTCGCTTGGCATGAATAAATATTTACATAATCATTTTTTGCAAAATCAAGGAGTCTTGACTCCTTCAGGATTTAGTCTTTCTGTTCAAGATGTAATTTCTTATGATGACCTAAAAATTGAAAACAAGTTTCAAGAATCGAATATAAATTTTCCAGTAGTTATCAAGCCGCACAGTGAAGGCTCAAGCTTTGGGGTCTTTGTTGTTTATGATAAAAAATTACTACAAGACCGTATAACTAAAGCATGTTTTGTTAGCGGTGATGTGGGACAGGGCGTTTTGGTAGAGGAAAAATTAGATGGCATGGAGTTTACTTGCATTGTCATTACTGATGAAAAAACCGGTGAATTGGTTGCCTTTCCCCCAACAGAAATATTGCTCCAGGAAAATACTGACGTTTTTGATTATAATCAAAAATATATGCCAGGTGCTGTCAATGAAAGAACACCAGCACTTTGTAGCCAGCAGGATCTCAAGCTCATTCAAGATACTTGTATAAAAACAATGCAGGCTTTAGAGTTTACAAATATGTCTAGAATTGATGGGTTTTTAACCAAAGACAAGCGAGTGGTAATCATTGATAGTAATCCTCTTTCTGGAATGGGCCCTTCAACATTTTTATTTAGACAAGCGGCAGAGGTTGGAATAGGGCACTCAGAATTGATTAATCATCTTATTAAAACTGAGTTGAAAAGTTACAAAATGGAAAAAGAAGAAACAAAAAAAATTGTCACAAAAAAAATAAGGGTAGCTGTACTTCTTGGTGGTGCAAGTAATGAAAAAGAGACTTCTTTTAATTCGGGTCGCAATGTTTGTTATAAGCTTTCGCCTGAAAAGTATGAAGTCACGCCAGTGTTTGTTGATAGCAATATGAAGCTTTATATTTTAGATAATCGATTGTTGGTTCATACTTCAACTCGTGAAGTTCATGCAAATTTATCGAGCGCTCGCCCAATTGCATGGTCAGATTTGAAAAACATTACAGATTTTGTATTTATTGCATTGCATGGCGGGCAGGGTGAAAATGGCGTTGTTCAAGGAACCCTTGAGATGCTTGGCTTGCCTTACAATGGCCCGTCTGTTTTTGCAAGCGCTTTGTGTATGGATAAGTTTAAAACAGGAAATTTTTTGAAGGCTAAGGGATTTGAAGTTCCTAAGTCTTTGCTTGTTTCAAAATCTGATTTTAACAAAGAATCTATTTTATCTTTTATAAAAACAATTGGCTTTCCTTGCATTGTAAAGCCTCATGATGATGGATGCAGTACGATGGTTTCATCGCCTAAAAACGATCAAGAGCTTCAAGAGGCATTGCAAAATGTTTTTAAAACAAAAGAGCATGCGCTTATCGAAGAAAGAATTTTTGGCATGGAGCTTACGGTAGGGGTAGTTGGTAATGAAAATCCAAGAGCTCTTGCCCCAAGCGAATCGGTTGCAAAGGCTGGAATTTTATCGAGTGAAGAAAAATTTTTACCAGGAGCTGGTGAAAATCAAACCCCTGCAAGGCTTTTGCCTCAAGACATTGCAATGGTTCAAAAGACCGTGCGAGATGCTTTTGTGGCTATGAATTGTACAGGATATAGCAGGATTGATTGTTTTTTTCAAACAGACCAGCAGTCTTCAACCGGTAAAAAACGCGTTGTGATTTTAGAGTGTAATACGCTGCCAGCCTTAACTCCTGCGACATGCTTGTTTCATCAGGCTGCAGAAGAAGGTCTTAGGCCGATGGAGCTTTTAGATGAAATAATCCAGCTTGGTTTTCAGGCTCATAAATATGATGAAATCGTAAGCGTTGATCAAATTTTACAAAGACAAAGTGATTTGTAGGCATATATTTTGTCTTAAAGGTTTTCAGTTTCAAATTCTTTGCAGTCATTATTGTTTTGGCTCGACTGAGACATTGGTGTTGACTCATTTGAGCTTTGGTATGGATCATGTCGATACGATACAATCTGATAATTTAAATAAAGATCTTTGGGTTTTAGTCCAAATGCAAGTAGAGAATGAGTTGTTTTGCGGTGATAGCATTTGTCTATAGGATAAGTTCCGCATTCGTCAGGGATCGATGGAAGATCAGGATTTCTTTTGAGCATAGCATGAATAACCTGAGCTCTAATTTCTGAGCAAGCAGGGTCATACTGAGAGCATATTGAAGAGAGCGGTGTCGAATATGGGCCGTATTTTCCTTCTCTGATTTGAGAATTTGTATATCTAGGCTTACTCTGAGTTATAAGATCTATTGGGATGTTGTTATTTAAAAAGGACAAAAGAAGTTCATATCTTTTTGTATTAATGCATATCGTTGCGGCCGTTTGGGTTGGATGAAATTTAATTGGGCCTTGTAGTAAATAAGGTTTTTCTAGCGCTTGATTGTATAGGTATATATTTGTTGATCTATCGTCGGTTAAGTCTTTAAAAAAATTATTTCTTTCTTTGCTTAGCTGATCGAATGAGGCTGTCGTTACGGTTGAATAAAAGAGTGTAAACAAAAGGCATAATGATTTTTTGAAAAACAATAGTTTCATAATTTTTCCATAAATTAAATTAACGAGATAGTTCTTCTTTGTTTTTTAACGTTAAAATAAATAATCCTGCAAGGTTTGGGACGACAATTAATGGTAAGAGGCCGTCAGCGATATCCCAAAGTATTGGCGTATCAATCAAAGCTCCTAAAAAAATAAAGATGCTTACAAAAATATAATAAATATTGAGCCATCGATTATTTGTAAAAAATCCAAAACACTTACTCCCGTTAAAGCTATTTCCAAGGGTTGCACCAATTATGCACATGGTTATAACGCCAGTTAATGCAATTGGACCAAACGTTGGAAGAGCTGATTTAAACGCATACAAAGCCAGCTCGTTCGATGTAATTCCCAGGGTCCAAACATTTGTAACAAGCGCAACAATTCCTGAAATTACACATAAAAATGTATTCATGAAAATTGAGTACATCCCTAAAATGCCTTGGTTTGTTGCATTGTCTGTGTCGGAGTATGAATGAGGAATAGCGGCAGTTCCAATTCCAGCTTCTGTGGTAAAGGCTCCTTTAAAAACTCCCTGCCTAAGTCCAATTAAAGCTGAAGATCCAACAAAGCCACCAAGCGCAGCAGTCGGTGAAAAAGCATGGGTAAAAATTGAAATAATAGCTGCCTTGAGCGCTGTAATGTTTGCAAAGATAATAAAAAATGAAGTAAATAAATAAAGAATGTACATGATGGGAACCATTTTAGAGGCAAACAGACCTATCGTTTTTGTTCCGCTTATCAGCATGAAAAAAATAAACAGGGCTATGAAAGCTCCTGTGATATATTCTGGAACCCCATGGTAAGCATATGTTGTTGCGAGAGCTTTTGATTGGAGGGCTGACCAGGCTGAAAAAATAAAAATACTTAATGCTCCATACCAGTTGGCAAGAAAAGGGTGCACTTGGTAAAGGTATCCAGTTGGGCCACCAATGATAGACCCGTCTTTTGCATAGCGTTTAAATTTTACAGCAAATGTGACTTCGGTAAATTTAGTTACTGATCCAAAAAAAGCATATGTTGCCATCCAAAAAAGAGCTCCGGGACCACCAATGGCGATAGCAATTGGCGGGGTTAAAATATTTCCCATGCCAAGACTTGTTGACATTGCAGTGTAAAGCGCCTGAAGGGGGCTTAGTGTATTTTTAGTTGAATGATCGGACTGTTTAAGCTGGATAATATGCAAAAACTGTTTGAATTTTCTAAGCTGCGGAAAGTTAGTCAGAAAAGATAGGATAATTCCAGATATTAAAAATAAAAAAGCCAATGGAATATCAATGGCATGTACGATTGTTTTTAAATTAATCAAGGTAAACTCTGCTTATAGAAACATAAATATGCTCATAGCATAATCAAAACATTATAAATTTATAGAGTTATTTTTTAGCTAGCAGTGTAAGTGCTTTTCTTAAAAGAATATCAAAGACAGGAGCTTCTCCTGGCGTATTTTCTCTTAACACATGTAGAGTCTGTTTAATTTCTTGAGATGAATAATTTAAAGAGCTTAAAGTGTCCTGCAAATCTCCCCATGCGCCAAGTGAAGTTTGCGTAGCTAGGTGTGGATGAATCTTAAGAAGCTTTGGTGCTTTTTCTCTTAACTGAATGCAAAGTTGTTCGGCTTTTTTTGCTCCTAGCCCTTTTAGACTGCTAAGCCCGGACATATTTTCTTCGCTGATCATTTGTAAAAAATTTGAAGCGCTTGTTTGTTCTAAGATTGAAATACCAAGCTTTGGGCCAATTCCTGGACAATTAATAATCAATAAAAAGACATCTTTTGCAACTGACTGCGTAAAACCAAATAAACTTGGACCATTTTCTTGTGACCAATGAAAATAAATGTGTAAAGTTATCTCTTCTTTTGCAGTTAGGCTTTTTGCCTCGGGGCAAAAAATCTCAAATCCAATCCCAGCTTGGTTAACAATGAGTTTATTATCTTGAATGCTTGAAATTGTTCCAAATATTGATCCAATCATGTTTTTTCGCCTGAGTTAGTAGGTTTTTAAGCACTACAAGTATCAACAAAGTAGTGAAAATATCAAGAATAATTCTAGAATTGGTTTTTTGTGCTGTATAATCTGCGCTCTGAGCTAAAAGCGGTTTGACATGCTTGTCAAAGTTGCTAAACTTTAAAGAGTTATCAATATGTGGGAATAGCTCAGTTGGTAGAGCGTTGCCTTGCCAAGGCAAAGGTCGCGGGTTCAAGTCCCGTTTCCCACTCCAAAATTTTTTCAAACTATTGCAATCGCAGATCTCTTTATAATAAGCTATCATCATAATAAGCAGATACATTTTTTGGGTAAAAAACTATGCACACAAGAAATTCGATGAAATCCGTCATCGCACAGGGCGCAACGGTCGTTAAGGCTATTGAAGAGGCGTTGAAAAAAGCCGATATGCCAAAAGAATTTTTCGTAAAGATTTTAGAAGAAGCTCAATCTGGCTTTTTGGGATTTGGTTCAAAAAAAGCAAAGATTGCATTATTTTTTAAAAAAGAAATCTTATCTTCTCGCGGAGAGGGTGTTTTGCACCAGGATTCCTATGAAGGTCTTTTTGATAATCAATCACTTCAAAAGCAAATTGATAATCAGCAAAGAGATACAACTTCTAAAGACGCGGCTCCTCAGGCATCACAAAATCAATCATCAATTCCTAAAAAGCCTCAACAAAATATACAAAAACCATTTGAGCAAAGACCTCAGGCTCCTAAAGAGCAACCGTCTAATCAAGCGCAACCAATAAAAAATCAATCGAATCAACTTCAGGCTTCTCGTGATCATGCAAACAAGCCTCAAAGTTCTCAAGATAAAAATCTCCAAGAGCGCCCATCTAGGCCGCAAAATGATAGATATCAGGCTCCTAGGTCTAATGATTTTCAATCAAAAGATCAAAGACCGGTTAGGCAGCCACAAAGATTTCAACAAAGAGAGCTTAAGCCTGTACAACCTCAAATAAATACAGAAAACCAAGAAAAAAAATTAGAAACATCTGTTCCTCGGGCTGATAGGCCTCAAAGACCAGAAAGAAGACTTCAAGATATTCCCCAAAGGCAGTTGCCGCATCCAAGCTCAGATGACTCAGAGGAAGGTCGACAAAGCTATCGCAATAGAAGGCGGTCTCGTTATTATTCACCAAGGCAACCTGGTGTTAACGATGATTTAAAAAAGCCAAGCTCTAACAATAATTCTAATAACAATGACTCAAATAATTCATAATAATAAATTTGAGAATCTCGTTGATCGGCAGCAACTGGCTCATCACGAACAAACAATAGTAGCGCTTTGTAGCCCTCAGGGCTCTGGCGCCATTGGATTAATTCGGATTTCTGGCCTTGATTGCTTATCCGTTGCAGATAAGTTTTGCTCGTTGCCGGCGAATAAAAAAATATCTATTCAAGAAACCCATACCATTCACTATGGTCATGTTGTTGATGGTGATGGTAAGCATATTGATCAAGTTTTATTTCTTTTGATGAAAGCTCCAAAAACATTTACAGGTCAAGACATTGTTGAAATTACCTGTCATAATAATCAATTTTTAGTTGAAAAAATTATTGACAGAGCAATTGAGTGTGGTGCTCGCTTGGCTGGCAACGGTGAGTTTACTCAAAGAGCCGTTATGTTTGGAAAAATTGATTTACTCCAGGCAGAAGCAATTAATGATTTGATTCATGCTCAAAATTCACAGTCTTTAAAATATAGCTTGTCTCAGTTGCAGGGTAGTTTTTCCTCATGGATAGCTCAGGCAGAGCTTTCTGTGATTGAAATGGTTGCATTTTGTGAAGCTAGTTTTGAATTTATAGATGAAGAAATTGAATTCGCTCATGATATATCTATAAAAATGAATAGCCTTATTGTAAAAATTGAGTCTCTTTTGAAAACATTTTCTAAGCAGCAGTATATTAAAGAAGGCATTAGAATTGTTTTGATTGGCTCGGTAAACGCTGGAAAATCATCACTTTTTAACTGTTTGCTTGAAAAAAAACGAGCAATTGTCACTCCAATTCCTGGAACAACTCGAGATACTATTGAGGCTGGATTATTTAGAAATGGAGATTTTTTAACAGTTGTCGATACTGCTGGAATTCGGAAAACAGATGATCAAATTGAGCAAGAGGGAATCGATAGATCGTTTCAAGAAGCAGAAGGTTCAGATATTATTTTACTGGTCATTGATGGATCTCAGGAGTTATCAGAGCTAGAAAAGAAATCATATCAAGACATCGTAGAAAAACATGGATCAAAAATTATTTTGGTGAAAAATAAGACTGACTTAAGTCTTTCCAGTCAAAGTTTTTATTTTGAAGCTCCAACTGTTTCGGTCAGTGCAAAAGAAGGCAAGTCTGTTGATCAACTCTTTGGGTTGATTGAAAAGAAAATAAGCGATCTTAAGGGATCTGATGAAATAACTTGTTTGCTAAATAAACGCCAGCATGATCTTTTAACAAGGTTCTTGGTTAGTTTAAAAGAAGTGGCCTTAATGCTTGATAGAAAATCCGTTGAGTATGAAATCGTCTCGTGCAAGCTTAAAGAAGCATTGGTTTTACTTTCTGAAATGACTGGTCGCAATGTTAGCGAAGCTATTTTAAATCAAGTTTTTCAATCTTTTTGCGTAGGCAAATAAAAAAATAATAAGTGCATAAAAAAAGCGACTGTGTTTTACGCAGTCGCTTTTTTTAGCTTAAATCTAAATTCTAAAATTCTTAGTTTTTGTGTTGAGCGTCAAGAGCAAAGATTTCAACACGTCTGTTAACAGCTTGTTGTTTTCTATTTCCGCCTTTTCTAACTGGCATTTCTTGACCACGAGGAGCAATTTTAATATGAGAAGAATCGATTCCTTCTTCAGCAAATTTTTGTGCAACGAAGCGAGCACGTCTTTCAGAAAGGGCAAGGTTGTAAATTGCTGATCCTTCAGAGTGACAAGCATGTCCTTCAATTACAAGCGTTTTGCCTTGTTTGATCATTTTTTTAGCTTGAGCAATGTCTTGTGATAATGCTGCATTTTGGCTTGGCTTTAATGTGTCAACGTTGAAATCAAAGTAAAGTGTTTTAAATTGATGCTTGCTTTCTTCTGCGCCTACATTTTCCCATGAGAACAATGGATTGTCTGATGACTTTTGTGATGATTTCGTAGCTGGGCGATGTTTTGAAATTTTATCATCTAGAGCAAATGTTTTCATAGAATCGTTGTCAAGCTCAAATGGCTCTGCAGATGAAGCAGGAGTTGCTTTTTTAGATGATTTAGAAAAGAATGAACCATTGTCTTGATCAGACTGTTTTTTATTTTTTTTACAGCCGCCAAGAAATGTTGCAAGAAGCAATGAGAACAATATAAATTTTTTAGACGAAATTTGCATGAGATAAACCTTTTTATTTTTTTGTTTTTATTTTTTTAGAAAGCTTTTGATTTTCAAACAGTTTATTTTGCTCTGTAGAAAAGTCAATGAGACTTTCTGGTCGTAATAATTGATTGGCAGCCATTTATAAAGAAATTGTTAAAGCATTGAGTTTATACCCACTTTTATTTAAAGATTTTAGATTTGTCTTTAAAAGGCTTGTAAAACTTTGTTGCTTGGTAGAATGGTGTATACTCAAAGTGGAGGAAAAATTTTTTAAACGTAAAAAAGATTTGGTCAAATGAAAAAAATTATAATAAATCAAAGTCCCTGGGAAACCAGAATTGCCATTGTTCGCGAAAATAAATTAGAAAATTTATTTTTTGGCAAAAGCACAGCCATAGAGCTTGAGCGAGCATTCTTTAAAGGAAGAGTTTCAAAAATACTTCCTGGAATACAAACAGCTTTCGTTGATATCGGCGAAGAAAGAGCGGGTTTTCTACATATATCAGAAATTGATCATGATCTTGCTATCGGTCGCATCATGGGAACTGATGTGGTAGAAGAAATTAAGGATGGAGAAGAAGAGGTTAAGCCTCGCGTATCATCTGAAAAAATGGATATTGCAAAAATCTTGACAGAAGGCGAAGACCTTTTAGTTCAAGTTAGCAAAGAACCTGTAGATGAAAAAGGCGCAAAATTAAAAACTTGTTTTACTTTGCCTGGACGGTTCATTGTTCTTACTCCAAATATCCCACGCATTGGCGTTTCAAAAAAAATTGAAGACCGCGCAGAGCGAGTTCGATTAAAAGAGATTATTTCAAAACATTTGCCATCTGGTATGGGCGCTGTTATTCGTACTTCTGCAGAAGGAAAAAGCGAAGGCGAGATTCAAAAAGATCTTTCGTTTTTAACTTCTGACTGGGCAAATATTTTATCAAGCTATGCAAGCGCTGCCACAAAAACAAAAATCTATCAAGATGTAGACGTTTCTTTGCAAGTTGTTCGAGATCATTTAGATAATGACATTGAAGAAATTATCACCGACAGTAAAGAAAACCAGGACCAAATTTATGCATATTTAAGCAAAGTTGCTCCCGAGTCTAGATTTAAAGTAAAGCTCTATGAAGGTACGGGTAATTTGTTTGATCGATATGATATCGATAGACAAATTCAGTTAGCGTTAGAAAAAAAAGTATCACTCAAATCTGGCGGCTCAATTATTATTGAAACAACAGAAGCTTTAACTGTAATTGATGTAAATACTGGACGATTTATAGGCAAAGGCAACTTAGAAGATACAATTTCTAAGACTAATCTGGAAGCTGCAAGAGAAGTCGTTTTGCAACTAAAATTGCGAAACATTGGTGGACTTATCGTTATTGATTTTATCGATATGGCAAACGCTAAAAATAAATTAAAATTAGTTTCCTATTTTGAACAAACCTTAAAAGAGCTTGATAAATTTCAGGCTGTTGTTTTGCAGGTTTCAGAATTTGGAATTGTACAAATGACTAGAAAGCGCTCAGGCAAAACACTCATGCGTCAGTTAACAAATGTGTGTCATTGTTGCATGGGGCTTGGACGATTACCTTCTGTTCGAGCAGAAAGTTATGAGATTTTAAGAAAGTTAAAAGTTGAAATTCAGTCAAAATATGTAAAGAAAAATATATGTTTTGAGGTTAATGGTCCAGTTTTTGATTTTATATCAAGCATAGAATTTAATTCTATTTTGCAGCTTGAAAAAGATTTTAGCTGCATGATTACATTGATGAGCAATGATTATATTGCCAGACATGATTTTGGCATTAAAGAAAAATAAAAGCATTTGTACATATAAAAAGATCTAAGGAAAAACAGTGGAAAAATCTTTTGTTCTTGAAAGATATACTGATTATAGAATGGATATTGGTATTGAAGTGCACGTTCAATTAAATACCAAAAGTAAAATTTTTTGTTCTTGTTCAAATGCTTTAACTGATCAGCAAAACATAAATATTTGCGAGATTTGCACTGGATATCCTGGAGTGCTTCCTGTTTTAAATCATCAAGTGGCAGAGTTTGCTGTGATGGCAGGACTTGGAACAAATTGTCAAATATCTGCAATTTCTGAATTTGATCGTAAGCATTATTTTTATCCAGATCTTCCTAAAAATTATCAAATCACTCAAAACAACTTTCCGATCTGCAAGGGCGGATATGTTATGATTAGACTTGATGATGGCACTGAAAAGAAAATTCGTATTAATCGAATTCACATTGAAGAAGATGCCGGAAAAAACTCTCATTCTGATTTAACAGGTGAAAGTTATGTTGATTTAAATAGAACAGGAACTCCTTTAATTGAAATCGTTTCTGAGCCAGATATTGAAAATGCAAGCGAAGCAAAAGCCTATCTTAAAGCGCTTCGTTTAATTATGCAGTATTTGGGTGTTAGCACTTGCAACATGGAAGAAGGATCTTTTCGGGCAGATACAAATTTGTCGGTTCGTAAAAAAGATAGCCAAACTCTTGGCACTCGCTGTGAGCTAAAAAATATTAATTCATTTAAGTTTATTTCTGATGCAATTGAATATGAAACAGAGCGTCAAATATTAGCTCTTGAGTCTGGACAAAGAATTCGTCAAGAAACAAGGCTCTGGGATTCTAAAAATAGAAAATCTATGCCGATGCGTTCAAAAGAAGAATCTGCAGATTATCGTTTTTGTACAGATCCTGACTTAGCGTTGATAAAAATTACAGATGAGCAGCTTGCTTTGATAAAAAATGATTTACCAGAGCTTCCGTATGAAAAATATAATAGATATATTTCTCAATGGGGACTTTCAGCATACGAAGCTGATGTTATCGTTTCTGATGTTGAGTACACAAAGTATTTTGAAGCTGTGATGACTTTGTATCCAAAAAAATCATCGGTGCATTGGTTTTTACGTGATATTATTGGCTTGGTAAACGAACAAAAAATAGAATTAAAAGATTGCCTTGTTACACCTGAAAAATTAGCAAAATTAGTTGAAATGCTTGATGCAAGCGTAATTAATAATACTGCGGCTAAAGAAGTGTTTGAACTTATTGCTACAAGCGGAGGAAGCCCAGAGAGTATTGTTGAGCAAAAAGGCTTAAAGCAAATTGGTTCACATGAAGAGCTGGAAAAAATTGTACTAACAATTTTACAAGAGAATCCAGCCTTAATTGAACAGTATAAAGCTGGAAAACAAAATGTGTTTGGATTTTTCGTTGGTGCTTGTATGAAAGCATCTGGTGGAAAAGGAAATCCAAAAATCATGCAAGATATTTTGAAAAAACATTTGATGTAATATTGTTTTATAAAGAGGCGCCTAATTGGCGCCTCTTTTTTGTAGCTGCGATTTAAAAATTTATAACCTTAAGGAAAAGCGGTGTCTTTGAAAACTTCCTCTCGTTTTTATTTTTTTAGCTTTGTTTCCTCAGTGATTTTTGCAAGCGATGCAGATTTGAAATATTTTCAGATGCTTCAAGATTCTAAAAGGCAAAATGATTTATTTGAAAGTCAGTGGAGAGAAAAAATAGATTTTTCAAACCCCGACGAGACTATTGTTTTATCTTCTGGCCTGAAAACAACTGCATTAATTATGGCTGCTCAGCGGCAGGATGTTTTTTTGGTTCGCAAGTTGCTTAACGCAAAGGCTAATCCAAATCTTTCAAACGATAGCTTTTCACCTCTATCTCACGCTGTTATGTATCGTGATAATCAAGCGGTAAGTGAAATTGTGCAACTTCTTCTGGATGCAAACGCTGATCCAAGCCTCAGGGATTTTGGCGGTTTAACTCCATTGCATTACGCTTGCTGTAAAGCTACGAGTTATCCAAAAACCGTACGAAAATTGTTAGAAGCAGGCTCTGACTGGTTGCTTTTTGCTGCTGGATGTGGAACGCCGTTTGATATTATTTTTTCTAAAGACGGTAGGCAATTCCAAGAAAAATTAGATCTTTTTCAAAAAATACAAATGTTTATATCGAATGATCGTTATAAGAAATTACAAAAGTCAAAGTCTGGACGAGCTGTTATAAACGCTTTTTGGGAATATGTAGATGGAAGCTCAACAAGTTTGTCTGAAATGGTGGATCAAAATCAGCGGATTGCTCGTCGTTATTTTACCCCTGAGGCAATTCAAAAATTATCAATAAGCTCTGAGCTTGTTGGTCTCATACCAAAAGATCGAGCCTCTTTTGCTGCGCAAGTAATGGAAGAGCGTGAAAATAGTAGTCCAAGATAATTTTTTATAGAACGTCTTCTATGTTG
>JAPLIP010000036.1 GCA_026389065.1 Candidatus Dependentiae bacterium | reverse complement strand
AAATGAAGCCAATGCAATAATAAAGACTAATGATTTTTTCATTTTTCAACCCTAAACAAAACCCTAAAACAACTATTCTAATGCACTTTTTTAGCATATCACACCTTCAATATAAAACTAGAGGTTGACCTCTTTTTTTATAGATAATTTAATGAATTATGCCATTTTTCACTCAAAGCCTAGAGCATCAAATCTTCAACCTAATGAAACTATCGAAGCCATTTAATAACACACAATCTACCTTTTTTAAGAATTTCTTTTTATTGACTGAATCATCTCTTCGAGCGCCTGTAAAAAAAGAGAACGTTTCTGTTTTGAAAAAGTTGAGTTATAACTTGGAGCTATTCCAGTTTCGCGCAAATAAGCACGCAAATCACGCATTGCCTTTGCTGCACCTATATTGCTATTATTAAAAATCTTTCCAGTTGGACTAATTGCGCGAGCGCCCTTTTGCAGGCAGCGATCTGCTAGTAAAATATCTACAGTAATTACAATATCATCAATCTTTATGTGCTCAACAATCCAATTGTCTGCGGCGTCTAGATCAGAACCAACCTGTATTTTATGTACATGTTCATCAACGATCATATTTAAACGACTATTGCTGACCAGATAAACCTGTAAGTCATGCCTCTTTGCAATACGAAAAATATCTTCTTTTACCGGGCAGGCGTCGCCGTCTATGTAAATAATTAACACTCATAACCCTTCGAACCACTTTTGTGGATTTTAATTTTTTATAAGGTAAAAAACAATGCAGCTTTAGCCTTTATGAAACAAATTTTATCTGATCCGCTTAAAATAGCTACAAAATGAACCATCAGCAAAAAAATGATTTTAACGTCTAAAAGTTGATCTTAAGCCTGAATCGCAGTTGCTTTAAATCGCCCAAGTCTTGATAACGATAATCAATATAATTAGCTGCTAGATAAAGATATAAAAGCCTCATGTGAATTATCACATGAGGCTTTTATATCTTTATTAAATTTGGCCCATAGAGCCTAATAATTTATTTTTGAATATTACTGCTTGGAAATGAAATCATAAGTCACCTGAAATTCTTTATCTTTAGCCTCTTGAGAAATCTCTTCTGACGGCTGCGAGTATCTGACCTGGACATACTGCCTGTTATGACATCCTGGAGCAGATCCAGAAACAAAGGGCTTGGCAGGATCTCGAGGCTGAACAAAACATCTTTTGTACAAATGCTCCCTAACCGGCACCTCGCAAAAAGAACATTTTAAAGAGCCCTGCATCAACTCTTGCTCAAAAGGACTTTCTTGTTTCTTTTTTAATGCTTTTTCTTTTTTTGCTTCTATTGAGTCTTTTGGAAAAAGCTTAGCTCTAGCTTTGCAAACAGCATCAATTTGAGCTTTTATACCATCCAAGCACCAAGCGCTTTGACAATTAAGGCACTTCTTAAAATGGCAAGGATTGCTTGCAAGAACCACAGAAGTTGAGCAATCATCGTTTTTTGGGCATGAATACACAACCCTTTTAAGAATAGAAGGATTTATTATATGTCCGTTACACTCTTGATTGTCAAACTTCCCAAGGGGAACCGCCTTAACAATTCCTGGTGTATCTGGTATAAGGTCAGCTGACTTCATACATTCAATCATCTTTGGGAAATCAGAGGCTTGCACAAAGGCCCCACCAAATAAAAATGACGCTATTAAAAAAAAGAACTTATTAACCATAAAACCCCTAAAACTTAAAATCAAACATCTATATAAAGTATATATCAACCATGAAATAATGCAAAAAAAGGCCTCTACAAAAGCAAAAACCCATCCCGCGCCTTAATTCTCTACAAGAGCAGTGCAAAGGTCTACCAAAAAGTTTTTATCTAAACTTGCAAGGTATAAAAAATCCACCCAAAGAATTGAGTGGATTTTTGATTTTTATTGGCGTCCCGTAGGGGACTATTTTAGAACTTTTAATTAGAATCTGTTATCCTCAGTATGAATTGAAGAAACTTTACTTTTCAAGTACTAGGAGTAACAATGACAATCATGCCTTCAGAATCAACCACCATCTCAGAAAATTAATCATTTCCTTGCTCTCCTTGCTTCGAACTCTTCATTCCGTTTTCTTTTTGCATCTTGCTTAAAAGCATAAAATTCACGCTCTACCCGATCGAAGCTAATACCCTTATCATCATAAGCGCTCAAAGAGTTTAAAGGTTTTTCTTCTCCTGGCACATCCTTTAAAAGAGACTTGCGATTTTCAAGCCAATCTAAAGCTTCTGGCGCAACATATTGCTTACTGTTTTGCATAAATTTTTGTAATTGTTCAAGGCGTTGTAACGATGTCAGGTCTCGACTTCTCTTGCACGCTCTATCATCAGTATCAACAAAAATTATTTTACCATGAACATCAATAAACGCGTTAGAAAGCCCTGAATGAATACTTGCACCATATTTCAGATCATAAGCCCAATCACCATACCCTATTTCTTCTGCAATAAAGGCTAATTGCTGTACCATCAACAATGATATTTGATTTTGCTCAGGGCTACTCCGAGATATTGCACTTGAAATACTTTTTGTCATTGTTTTGCTTACGCATTTTTTTGCAACATCTAAACATTCTAAATTATGAAGATGTATCGCATTGCGCAATCGAGCTGAATTAATAACTCTAAAAAATGGCTCTCCACTACCTGTATCGCGTTTGCTGTAATATTTTTTTTGAGGCTGCCAATCTCTATACTTCCACTCAATGCTCTCATCTTCTTCTTCTGCCGATATTTCAATATATTCAGAGCACCGATACTTCTCCATAAATTTTGCCAATTCTGGATACCGCTGAGAATCAACCTCTTCCAATAATGCCGATAATGACGGCATAACGCTCATACATATTACGAAACTCAATAATTGATATTTGAATCTGAATTGAACCATAAAACCCCTAAAAACAAACCTATAATACCTATAAACTAGCATACCAACAATAAAAACTTTATACAAAAACACCTTAATAAAAGCACTTTTAATGGCTTTAAACATTAAGGGGCTGACATAGAACACAATGTTAGATGTATTTTAATTTTTATTGAATAGCAAGCTACCAGAACTTTTTCTTTGCGTAAGCGCTACCTGGACCAACCTTAACATATTTCTCAAAGTCTCGAGCCTTTTGCTCGCAATCAAAAGCAATATAAGTTACAAGGTGCCATGGTCGATCATCCTTAGTACAAACAGACCCGCCTGAATTATGAGTTTCAAGTCGTTGTTGTACATCTGTTGTATAACCGACATAAGTCTTTTGGGGATTGTTAATAGATCGAAGAAAATATATGAAATGCATAATGACACAAACATATAAAAAATTTAATTTTTTATCAGATGGGACTACCTTACCACGATCTTATTTCGTAAGGATTTGGCTAGTTGCTGGGTAATCTAATACCAAACGTATTTAGTTCTTGTTTAGAATACCATCCGCTTATTGGATGGCAAATACTTTCTAAGCAAGGTTCAACATTTTGCGAGAGACCGAGAGAAAGTTTAATATAACGCCCTTCACAACCAACAAAATACCTAGGGTTGTCTGTATTCGCATACTCATCATTCTTCAGGCGAAAATCTATCAAAGTAACACTACTTAGTGTAGCAGGCCAATATTTCCTAAGAAGTTGTGCGGAAGCTACACGAGCCATTAACTGCACCTTACTATGTGGGTCTAAATTAATATCTGTTGAATGAGAATAATCAAAATCGACACGTATTGAATAAAGAACAGGACCACCTTCTGAAGTTTTAACATCTAGGTCAACCACGGTGGTCATTGAACAAAAAGTAACCATTGAAGTTAAACACAAAACGATAGATAAAAAGAACTTATTAACCATAAAACCCCTACAACTTAAAATCAAACATCTATATAAAGTATATATCAACCATGAAATAATGCAAAAAAAGGCCTCTAAAAAAGCAAAAACCCATCCCGCGCCTTAATTCTCTACAAGAGCAGTGCAAAGGTCTACCAAAAAGTTTTTATCTAAACTTGCAAGGTATAAAAAAACAAAAAAGATCTTGTTTTTTTAGCATCAAAAATCCACCCAATGAATTGAGTGGATTTTTGATTTTTATTGGCGTCCCGTAGGGGACTATTTTAGAACTATGGCAAGAATCACTTAGATGATAATTTTATCGAATCCTTAAAAGCATTTTCTATTTCTTGCAAGATTTTTAACATATACAGCCTGTTTTTATATGTTTTTGCTGCATAAAAAACAGACGTTGCCATCTCTGCAAAATTAGCCGACCAATTTACCACCCAAAAGGCATTAATGTCTTGATCTCCAATTTTAATTTTACCTGTCTTATAATATTCCTGCGTCTCGTTTAAAACATCCATTGCCGACTTACCATTTTTATCGGTTAACATTGGATCAGCGCCATGCGCAAGGAGTAGGTCAATGATAGCTTTACCGTTTTCAATTGTTCTTATTGGTTTTTCATGCTGCATTGCAAAATCAAAAAACCAAAAGACAGGCATAAGCACAGTCGTTCCATCATACAGCGGCAAATTCGGATTTGCTCCATGCTCAAGTAATAACTTAACATTTTTAGGCCTCAAAAATGCTGCACTCAATGGCAACAGAGAGCCCTTTTGGCTATATTGATTTACACTTGCTCCGCGATCTAACAATAGCTTCACCAAATCAGATTGACCATTCCACTCAAAACCATTACCTGCCGCAACAAATAACGCTGTTTGATCTCTATTGTTATAAGCATTAATATCTATTAAACCTGTGTTTAATAACAGCTCTGCATTTGCAACTATTACTTTTTCATCTAATTCAGAATCAATGTTTTTAAAAAAGGCATATTGAGCCAAATCTTTTTGTGACATACTTTGATCAGACTCATTTTGATTAGAATAATGCAAAACACGATCAACAAGCTCACTAATTTCTTTGTTTCTGGCATCCATTTTTTTATGACGTGCTTTGATCTGTACTATTTGAGCATGCCGCTGGAAATCTTTTTGATTTATATATCGCCGAACATATTTCAAACCGACTAAAACAAAACAGGTTCCCAGCACTATTGCAAATATACTTTTTTTCATCATGCTCTTTTTCCTTTTATGTATGACTAATTCTTTAATGACATATCATATATCCCTGAATCAAAGTAGCCTTAATTTTTTTTACGCTTTTTTAAGCTTAGTTTATTTCCTGATTCAGGCTTTTAGACCTAAAAAAATCCACCTGATTACTCGAATGGATTTTTAAATTTATTGGCGTCCCGTAGGGGACTATTTTAGAACTTTTGACCTTACAACTTAACATTTTCTCCAGCAATCAATCTATCCGCAATTTGATCCAACTCTTCATACGATCGCTCAAACTCTGATCCCATTTCCATCGTTCCCAGCTGCAATAAAAGCTCTCCAAAATCTGTATCTATGACATCTGATATATAATCATAATATAAATTGTGACACCAGCCTGCAATGTCAGAAACTAGCTCAGCCTTTGCAATTTTTTCTTTTAATTCTATCCCAAATTTCCTTTGCGTATACACTACTTACCGCCTTTCGCTTTCTTCGCAAGATCCTCTAATTCTTTTCCTGTATGCGGATAGTGCAAAGAGTCTATATTTTTACTATCTATCATCTTAGGGTGCACCCGGTTAATCTTTCCAGCATGATCATAGCTTTCATACCAGCCTCGAATAACACCATTGTTGGGATCATATTCTGTTACGTACGAGGACCCCCTTGTTGGCCCAGGAGTAGAAGATGCAGCCTCTGCTCTATAATAACGAACTCTTCCATCTAACAAGACTTCTGTTCTCTTAGCTTTTACACTAGCACTTTCAGCAATTTTTAAATTTTTTTCAAGCAGCTTTAAGGTATCTGCCTTAGGGAACTTATCTACGACGGCTATATCATTAGTAACCTTTTTGGATTTAATACGTTTTTTTATAACATCCTTAACTTGTCGTATTTCTGTTGCCACAGACTGACGAACACAATCTTGTGCCATCACTTCTAAGTTTTCAGTTACAAGAATCAATTCTTGCGTTGCGCTCTCAAGCCATAATTCATTTTTTAATGCAGATGCCGCACCTTCAACTGCACGCATGACTTTAGTCTGTGATCGGATAGCGCCACAAATTCCACCAACAGCATGAATGATTTTTCTAGGCACTATAAAATCAGCTCCAAAATGAGTTAGCGCCTCTAATCGCTGTGGCCCTGTAGAATTTGCGAGTTGACCACCAAGAGTTCGCAAAGCCTGAAGAATTTCTGCATTTCTTTGTTCTCGCAATGGCTCATAAATATCTTCAAACCCTTCAATCTCTTCATAACTATTAAGAACAATGGTTTCGGCAACGTAATATAGTGCTTTGCCAAGCCCGTGACATGTTTCAATCGGGTGCGCAGTCATATAAAAGAAATCTGTAGCACTGTGCGTTACCCCTGATGCAACCGCTTGAGCGTAAGGCAGCGCAGCGGCAACAATCTCACGCGACAACTTCAAAACTATCCAATCAACATCCATCAACTGAGATGCCAGCAAAACTTGCTCACCTTTATTTGCATCGTAGGCAGCGCCTGCAAATTCAACAACGCTTGCTTGCAAATTATTTTGATATGGAAATTGCTGATGCATAATCGCTGCTTGTGAAAAAATATCACACATCTCACCATGTAACTGTTGCTGTAAAGCTGTGCCAAAAAAACCTTGCTTATCATGATAATCAATATCATGAGCAGCTAGAAAACCAACCGTTTGCGGAGTCAAATTAAATGCTTGATCATATTGCTTGTAATCTTGTTTTATAGTTTCTTGCAACGCTTCTTTGCGATCAAGCCATTGTTTTTCAAGCGCTTGGTCTGGACAACCTACAAGGTCAAAATCGCAAGCCTGATACTGATTTTTTACAATCTGCTCATAAAAAATTAACACCTCTTGAGCTTCTTGCTCAAGCAATGCTTGTTCTAATTTTTCTTGTTCTTCCTGTTGGACCAGTTTCTCATGCATCCCTTGCTCGCCAAGAAATTTCGACTCTGCTGCCTTTATTCTTGCTGCCTCTTGCTCGATTGCAATAACCTTGTTTTGTCGATCAATAACTTCTTGCTTTGCTCTTTGCTTTAGGCCCTCAGCTTGATTTTTTTGCGCAATTCTATCTTCAACTTTTTTCTTAAATTTGTTGGCACGAGATGATATTTTAAAAAACCCCCATCGACATAAATACTCTTCTGCCAAATCCCTTACAGCTTGATCAGATCTATTATGGTTGCTAAAAATTTTTTTTATAAAATCATCATACCCAAGCCAAGTTACATTATTCAATTCGTTAGATCCCATACCAAATCTATCTCTGCAAAAAAGATCATAGGAAATCACTTGTTTTTCTTGCGTTTGCCATTGCGACTTGCTCACAGAGCTATTTAAAATAGGCACTTGCATCAAGGTTTCAAGCCTTGAGCTTGTACTGTTTTCCAAAGACGCTTCATCAGCTGAAGCTAGGCAAATAGGACTCTGCAAGGTTGATTTATCGCTTCCATGCTCAGCATTAGTAGAACAGAATGACAATGCCTGAAAAAACATAAAAACAAATAAGAATTTTTTTTGATTATACCAATTAGGCACGTTGATTCTCGTAAGAATTATGGTTAGATTGATACTGTTTTGTATCATAAGAACATAAAAAAATCCACCTGATTTCTCAAGTGGATTTTTAATTTTATTGGCGTCCCCAATGGGATTTGAACCCATGTCTCCGCCGTGAAAGGGCGACGTCCTGGACCGGGCTAGACGATAGGGACATAAACTAAGTGAAAATCTAAGAAAAGATTAAGCACTTTTATTTTTCAATTTAAGAGAATTTCAAATGACTTGCCATTCGTTTAGTTTATAAAAGAATGGTGAGCCGCGTTGGAATCGAACCAACGACCCACAGCTTAAAAGGCTGTTGCTCTACCGACTGAGCTAGCGGCTCTCAAATTTCAATTTGCAATTAAAGAATTTTTACAAATTCTCAAACGACAATAACAATGTACAAATACAAGCTCTTTTTGTCAATAAGATTACGCAAATATCATGATAAAATCATATAGGCAACGTAACAATAGATAAATATTCCTAAAATATCCATCAAAGTTGCCAGAAGTGGACCAGCTGAAAATGCCGGATCAACCTTAAACTTAGCTAAAGCTATTGGAAAACATGCTCCCAAAAGAACAGAAATTAAAACTATAAGCCCTAAAGAAATACTAACTACCAGGCTTCCAATCAAATCTTTGTATGAAGCATACACCCTAAAAAATGAAACTATTGATAAAACAACAGCAAGCGAAAATCCTATTAAAAATTCTCTTCTGATAAATCTACCCGTATTTGATTCATTTATATCTCCTGACGACATTCCCTGAATCGAAATTGAGGATGTTTGGGCGCTCGTATTTCCACCGACACTTACTAAAGTTGCAATAAAAACTACTAAAATTGGAGAAAGAGCTAAGGTTTGATCGTAATTAATAATAATAATGCTCGTCGCGGATTCCAAAATTAAAAGTGGGACTAAAACAAAACAACGTCGATACAAATGAGAAACAAACGAAGTCTCAAAGTATGTTGTTGTTACTGGCGCACCAGACATTCTTTGAACGTCTTCGGTAGCCTCTTGCTGTAAAACATCAATCAACGTATCTTCTGGGACAACACCAAGCAAATACATCTGCTCAGTGACAACAGGAACGGTAAGCATATGATAATGGACCATTTTTTTAGCAACCTGCTCTTGATCCTCTTGGGCCAGAGCATAGTATGGAACTTGTTTTAAAATTGAAGAAAGCCTAATGAGCGGAGACTTGAGAACTAAATCTTCCAGGTTTATGTACCCGACTAATTTATTATCTTGATCGGTAACATAAATTTGTCTATGCAAATCAATGTTCGGACGAAGTCTTTGCAATAAAAATATCGCTTTTCCAACAGTCATGTCTTGAATAAGGGTTACAAAATCTAAAGTCATGATACCACCAGCACTATCTGGTGGGAATTTAAGAAGCGAGAGAACCTTTTGACGATCTTTTTTGTTTAAAATATCTAAGCATTTTTTTAATTCTTTGTTTGGCAGCTCATCAAATAAATCTGTTAAATCATCAACTGATGACTGCCTTAAAATAAACGCTTTTTGTTCATCGTTTAAAAATAAAAGAATTTTTTCTTTATATGAATCATGAAGCTCTTCAAAAAGAGTAAGCTGTTTTGATTGAGAAAACTTTACAAAAAGTAAAGCCAGTTGCTCATCGGAAATATATGTTAAAATCTTGGCACTATCCGCAGGATGCATCTCAAGCAATGATTGCCACAATGATCGACCAAGGTCGGATTCTAAAGAGATAACTTCATTGATATGCTTTACAATCAAATCAGTTAGTTTTTTTGTTCCCATAAATATTTCCTCTATGCAACCATGTCCCACATCTTTTTTTACAACTTATTGTAAATCATACTGTAGACCATCTTATTTAAAAAAGACACCTTTGAGCATTTAAATGCCAAGTTTGCTTTTAACTGCACCAAAAAAAGGTAGCATTTGACGATACTGCTCTCTTGCCTTATAGTAATATACATACGATAAAATTGCCACAAAAAGCCATAAGAATCATATTTAACTGTGCCCAAAAGATCGAAAAGTATCACCAAATGACTATGCAACCACAAGACGAACAGATCAAAAACGGAAGCTCATTTAGCATCACTGTTATCTCAGGACAAGAAAATCAAAGAATTGATAAATTTATAACAAATCATTTTAGTCAATATTCACGATCTTTTTTGCAAAAACTTTTTAGCCTCGATCATATTTTAGTCTCAAAGCAAGACGAAAGTATAAAAAAATCAGCAAAAGCCAGCTACAATTTAAAAATTGGTGATCAAATAACTATTTTGTTCCCAGAAGAAAAAAAAGAAAACCAAGTCAAAGATATCCCAAGTGACATCAACGTTACAATAATTGCTAAAGAAAAAGATTTTTTAATAATTAGCAAGCCGGCTGGGCTTGTCGTTCATGCCCCAAACAAGAATTATCAAGATGTAACACTCAGTGACTGGGTCGTTGGAACTCATGACGAAATTGCACACGTTGGGTTAATTGACAGGCCTGGAATTGTTCACAGACTCGATAAAGACACATCCGGACTCATGATTATTCCCAGAACCAACCTTGCTCACGCAACGCTCACCGATATGTTTAAAGAAAGAAAAATTCATAAAACATACTTGACTATTGTTGTTGGTCATCCGCCAGCAAAAGGAACGATTGATTTTTTTATTGGCAGACACCCAGTAACGCGAAACAAAATGCATCACTTCACCGCGATGAGCAAAACACCAACCAGCAGACAGTCCAAAACAAATTACGAAGTTATTACATACTTTAAAGACTATTCTTTAGTAAAAGTTGAGCCAATCACAGGCAGAACCCACCAAATCCGTGTTCACTTTGCAGCAATTGGATTTCCAATATTTTCAGACTTTATGTACGGTAAGACTTCAAAATTATTAAAACGACATGCGCTTCACGCACACAAATTAGAATTTAATTACGCCAGCAAAGATTATAGCTTTGTCTCGCCACTCGAACCAGACTTGCAATCATTTATAGACAGCTTGCAACCAATTATTAGCTAAAAAAAATGAATGCCGCCTATTTTAAATAAGCGGCATTCATTTTTTAACTTTATGAATTAAGAGCCTAAGGCGCAAAACATGTTAGCTGTTCTTTAAAAAAATTAATCTAATTAAAAATATCTTCCTTCAAAGCTTCTTTCAAGGGCAATTACGCTTTCAACTGTTGGAAAGTTTGGTCTGCCGCTCTCTCTAATTATTCTCTGTTGCGCTTCGCGCTCAGCAAAAGATGGATAAACCACCGATGGAAGTATTTTTGCTAATTCTTCAAATAAAGCCTCATTGTAAATTCTTGGTGCAACTCGGCAAAGTGCTTGATTATCATTACGGCTAGGGCGCGGTGGCGCCTGAAGAATAAAAAGATTTTCCCGAACCATTGCGACTCCAAGATCTGTTTGATAAAGAACAACTGTAGGATCAACAAGAGACCTTGTGCCTGCAATACTAGCAGTATCAGTGCTTGGTCGAGAAATCGCAGCATCGGGTCTAGCAACCACAAGAGGATTAAAGCTTGTAGCATTAGGGTTCTGCCCTGCAACCAGAGCAGCGCTATTCCAAATAGATGGTTCTGGATTAAAAGGAGCCAATGGCGGCCTACCAGACGGATTAGAGCCGTTTAAATAAGTTGCCAGCAGAGGCATTAAAATTGTTAATTTTTTCATGATTTATTCCTAAAATTTTTATTAAATCATCTATACATTGAATTTTATTTTACCATACAGAGCTTGAAGAAAAGCCAATAGAGCTTCGAAACTCTCTAAGCTGATATGGCCGAACAGCAATATCAGTAGAATTCTTCTTGCGAACACTATATTGTATTTTTTCTTTTTCATACGCCGCAACCAGAGGCTCCATAGAATAATATCGTGTGTTTTTCCAAGCATCGCTTTTTAATGCTTGAAAATGAACCAAATTATTCATTTGATAATTTTGATATTGATCGAGCAAGTACGCCTCGTTTTGATACCTTTTCTTAGAAAAGTCTATCCCGCGGCTTTCAGCATCCTCTCTTAAGGCATCCCAAGCCTTATATGGCTCAAAAGTATATGAATCGAGCAAATTATCCATATGCTCTTTTTGCATACCTCTAAGAAATTCTCGCTGCTGCTCATGCTTATAAAGCATATCACTTTTATCGCGAGCTTGCTTTTCTTCATGCGCAGCTTCGAGCAAGCTATTTTGAATTTGCTTATATTCATCAGCCTGCTGATCATATTCAGACCTCTCATAGGCTTCCTGAGAAGTAATCATTGGACGAATGACTCTCGAATTTGTTGCACACGATTGAACACCCCATGGACGATAATTCCCTAAGGAAGCATGCGCGCCAACAGAATAAAAAAGCATTAATCCCACTATTTTATTTTTCATAAAAAACACCTATTTTTACAATGTATTAAAATATTTAGATTCAAAGATTATTAATTAATCGGTCATATTCGAGATTTATCTGTTTAAATTCTAAGTCTCTTTTGTTAGCTGCCCTAGAGGGATAATTATCTCCTGGCGGCAAAATTGTCGACACTTTACGCCACTGCTTAATGCTATCGTCGTACTGATGCTTAACCAAGGCAATCTTAAATGATCTTTTTCTATTTAGCTCAATTATAGCATCTTCTTTAGCCTTGATGCCTCTATGTAAGTATTCTTTGGTAGTGTCGGTAACGATCCAACCTACATACCCTTCAGCAGAGTTTGTTGGCGACTGAACAACGATATTTGGATTTCCACCATAACGCATGTGCGGATGACTGAATGCGCCAATAAGAACTTGATTTGGCGTTGGCTGTGCATTATAACTGCAATGACTACCAGCCGTTAAAAACAATGAAAAAAATAACACATGTTTCATAAAAAGTCCCTAACCCTAAATTAACAGATTTTACATACTTTTATGTTACCACAAAGGGTTTTTTATGCAATGTCTTGTCCAGACCAACCATCTTTTCCTTCTTCATCCTCTGGAAAACTTCTATCAGGAGAAAGCCGTGAAATTAAAGAGGCAAAGCATTGTCTATACTCTAAAATAGCACCAGCATCATCTGTCAAAAGAGCGTTTTCATCATGGATAGTTGATGCTGCAGCGGTACAATTATAAGACCCTGTCCATAAAAGACCTGAGCCTGTTGAAGCATTTTGCCCAAAAACAAAAAACTTATGGTGCATAATCGGAAGAGAAAACGCCTTAGGGTCAGGTGCTACATGTTCAAGAACAGTCACTCCATTGCTCCTCAAAAACACACCTTTACCGTAACGCTCACCCATAGAAATTTGATCAAGCACAGCCCTAACTCTCACGCCACGCACGTAGGCGTCAATTAATTCCTGAGCGATAACTTTATCTGTAAACATATACATTGCAACATCGATAGATTTTCGCTCCTCTTTGATCAATTGAATAAGAGCATCTTTAATTTTATCTCGAGGCCTAAAAAAAACTTTGCAAAATCCTTGCAGCGAAAAAACACAGAAAGACAAAAGAAAAAATAGTGATTTTTTACTGTTCATAAATATCCTTTATTTAATAAAAATTCGTTTAGGAAAATTTCCAGCGAAATTCAACTTCGCCACCATACGTACTTGGGCCATCTTTTTGCAAACGCAATGTTATATCATCAGTTGCAGCATAATCAATGTCAAATTTTGTATCTTCGATTTGCATAAAATTGGTATCTATTTTTCCATGTAAATTTTCTGATGCATCTACTTCAAAAGTACCTCTCATCCCGCCACGGCCAGTTTGATTCGTGAATTGTGGTAAAAATCTAAAATATCTAAGCGACTTTAAAAGCCTGTCAAAAACTGCTTTTAATTTTATTTTAGACATGGCAGGACCAAAAATAATCTCATTTAATTTTTGAATCAAAAATGCAGGAATCATCATTCCTAAAGAATTATTTTCAATGCCTAAAAGTAAAAGCGAGACTATTTGCTCCTCGCTTAGTGATGGCTGTGATTCAAACTCAACATGCGGATCAAGTGCGCTTCCACACGCCTTCATAGAAACAACAAATCGTTTTAATTTTCCTTTTGCCAGAAGCTCTACCACAGGATCAAATGGCTGCTCTGGAATAAAAAGTAATTTGCCTTCAACTATTTCAAGCGACTTGTAAGGAAAAAAAAGCGAACCTGAAATCAATTGAATAACTCCAGAAAGTTCAGGTTTTTTCAAGCACCCTTTCAAGTATAAATCAACCACTGCCTGCGCTGAGAGAAAAGAAGTTTTTACGCACAGCGATTCTTTTGTAAAAATATCAATGTCATACACGCAGTTAACTGCCGACAAGCCTTCTTTATCGCTACCGCTACTGCCATGATTAACTTTATCTATCAAACCGCCAGACAGTATGTCTTGAAACTGACACGAAAAAATATTTTCTTTTAATTCTGATTTTTGCATCATCAATTTGCCTTCAAGAGAATAGTCTTTCTCCTTGCTTTCTTTTGTCAAAAGAAGCCTACCAGAGACCAAAGAATATACTCCACGATCCCAACTAAACATCAGATCTTGTAACAGCAATGGAACATGAGCGAATAAGCAGTTGCCAGAATTATCAAAATAAAATGTTGCTCTCGAGCACGATGCCCGCCCTTCATACCAAGCAATATCAAGATCTTTAAAAACTATGCTCTTTTCTTTCATGTTTAAATCGCAAGACGCGCTCAGCGATTGAATAACATTATAGATTGTCGGAACCCTCATGCATGCTTGATCTATTTTTACTTGAGCACTTAACATTCCATTTTTCATACTACCGCTTATTAAAGCAAATCCATCCTGAGAAAAAGAAACTTTAAAAGTAGCTGGGACTATGTTTTGCAAAATAGAAAAATCAATCTTGCCAACTATATTGCTTTGATCCAGCTTGTCTGATGCAATATCCAATACACACTTTCCATCTTTTTCTGCATAAAAATGATCTATATGAAATTCGGGAAAAACTTTTAATATTCCCTGATAATTAATACCTTGAGCCTTTCCACCGACACAAACATTTCCATCATTCAAGCAAAAAGTACCTTCTAAATTTTTTACTTCATCCAACTTGAGATTTAAGAGCTCAAGATCGTATCTTCCAGAAGTTTCTGTCATGCTCTTGCCAGTCTTATAATTAATCGAAAAATTACATTTATTTTTTTTAATAACCCAATTGCTATCTTTTATGATTTCTAAATCTTTGGCGTTACTCAAATTTATTTCTATGTCTTTTTTGTCTTGAGAAAACAAAATACAAACGTCAAAAAATGACTCTTTATCTATTTGAACTGTGCCAGAAAACACTCCTTCATCCTGACGCTTAATAAACATTTTTCCGCCAGGCAATATAGATTTTGCTTTATAAGCTATATCATCCAAAGACACAGACATCTGAAATGTTTTAAATGGATCATACAAATCTGCGCTCAGCTCTACTCCTGCTTTACCACTGAGCTCTAAAAGCTCATCGGGAATTTGAAAATATTTTAATATTTCTGATGACGCAGATAAACCAATCTGACACAAACACTGTGCGGGCAAAAACTGAATATTTATAGGGTCAATGACTATGGCCCCATCCTCACTTTTCAAAACAAACTTACCAAAACCCTTTTCCATCTTTCCTGCAATAAATCCAGCCCTAAGACTGCTAGAGCACGAAGAATTCAAGTGAGAAATTTTGCTAAGAGCATCTGGCAAGCTATGAATAAAATAATTTAATTGAACTTGACCATCAACATTTTCAAGCATTTTGACCCCTGGCAAATCAAAGACTAAAGAGCCTGAAACTCCGGAAACGACGACAGATCCCGCATGCTGCACACTTCCGTCATTAATGTAAGCTTGAATTTTTGTACTGCTTTTTTCTGGCTGAATGTTGCATACAAACGGCAACTGAACATCAACCTCATCCGGCTTTTTCTTAAGATACAAAAGCCCTTCTTTTATTTTAACGCTATCGTACGATATAAAGCTTGAGTCACTGAGCACCAGAAGTTTACTGCAAAATAAAACAAGGCCCTTTGGCTGATTTTCAAAGGCTTCAAACATCACCATTCTATCCAGATCTAAGCTAATTTTTAAACCGCCACGAGATAGCAAGTGCCACCAGCAAGCCTTTGTTGTTAATTTTTCAGAAAGTATAGACCACCCAGACTCATCATTAATTTCTTTGGTGTCAATTGGTGAAATTGCAACGTTCGTAAAAATCATCCTGAGTGACCACCAGTCTATTTTTTCTAAACGACAATTCAACTTAGACTGGTAATCTTTTTGAAATTGAATCTGAACTTTTTTAGTGACATGCTCACGAAAACTCTCACTCGAGCACAAGTAAACCATGGCTACACAGCCACCCAAAAAAAGCCCTAAAAAAATATGAATGAAAATTTTAAACCACTTGTTCATCAAAAACACACAAAAAAAATATTAATTTTAAAACCAATTTCGCCACGCAATACCACCAGAGCCGTTGCATCTATTTGAACGATAACTCGCATTTGATAAACAAGCAAAATTAAGCCAAGAAGCTCTCGACATCCACAGCTTGCCATTACACCAATCACACCATTTGCTACGATCAAGCGCACTGCAAGAGCTATGATTTATTGCGCCGTCTAATACAAACGCCATGCTCATCAGTTTCTGATTATTCGGATTTTTTTCTATTCCGTCCATCGAAGATGCGAGCCCGACTTCATACTCACCAAGATGCCATGCTGACTCTGCCAAAATAGAATATCTAAGAAAATTAACCATACGAGATTCTACCATAAAAAATATCAAAGATGGCAGTTGGATCTCTGTTGCCTTTTTGGCCAACAAAAATGCACAATCATAATTTTTATTTTCTGCAAAATGCTGTGCCATGCTAGCTAAAGCATCGATACGAGATGGAATTATATAGGTTGCGCGACAAAAGTAACTTATGGCTTCTGGCCACATTTTTGATAAGCCATAAAGAAGTCCAAGTCTGTAATGAGCCATATAATTTTCTTCGTCATACCTAATATTGGTACATCTCTTGCTATACCAATAAATAGCTTTCTTATAATCCTTTAAGCAGGAATACGTTTGGCCTAAATAAAAAAAAGTGCGCAAATTTCTAGGATTTTCTTCATGCTCTTTTAACAACAAATTAACATCTCGATGTAGCCGCTCTGATGTTTTGCCTTTGCCATAATCTGATGGGTCATAAACAATGAAAACATCTTCAGGAAGCATTATATCTGCTTTTTTATTTATGCATTCATGAACTGCCCCAAAAAATTTAACCCCAGCATGAGCCCTAAAAAGCCAGGATACTATGTCTGAAGACGAATATTGTTTTATAACTCGCTTAATAAAAAAAGCATCAGACTCATTATTTTTATTTTTTTCACAGAAATCAAGAAGCCCATTAACATTGTTAAAGTACCACTCAGCATCAATCATTAAAAAAAACTTTGCCCCTGGAAATATATGCTCTGCAGACCTAATGGCATAATTTCTAGAAACCGCAAAGCTCACAAATGGCTTCTCAATTACATGCCCATTCGAAATATTATATTTTTTAAATAATTGTCGAGTAAGTTTAACCGTACCGTCTGTTGATCCTGTATCTAAAATAACATAATGCTGCAGGCCTGCTTGAAAAAATGGTTGCAAAGTTTTTTCCATAACTGCTTGCTCATTTTTAACCATTATCAAAACTACCAAAAGCGGTTTTTGACCAGGCACTGGCTCTGGCAATTCAGAAAAATTTGTAAAACAAAAATGATTTACAAAAAATAAAGATATCGTAATAAATTTAAGAAACTTCATATTTAATTTTTCCTTTTTTATTGGTTCAATTTTGATCCACATGGACAACCAGATTTTCCTTCTTTTGCACAATGCAAACATCCAGGGCCAGTGCAGCGATATTTTTTATCACTACGATCTAATTTTTTCATAAACTTATTTATTTGTTTTAGCCACTGCTCTGCACTATCTCTTGGTATTTTAGTTACTATATATGGTTTATATTCTTTCATCCAATCAGAATATTTTATAAATTTCTCACCCGGCTTAACTTCATCAAACAACCAAGGATATGCTGGAGATAATTCTAAAAAAATATTTCCATCCTTATCATTATACAGCCATGAAGATGGAATATTTATTCCCGTTCTAGCATCAAATAACTTATAAACTGACCCAACCCAGCAATGAAACCCATTAGATAGAGTTTCATAAATTAAATCTTTGCGATTATCTTTCTTGTAATCTTTTGCTTGATAATACCCTAAGCTTTTTTTTATTGATGTGTGCAGCATGCGCTGCCTGTTTAAGCACGGCTGAAATTCTTTTTTTAACGCCTCCATTATTGATAGAATTTCATCAATTTCTAGCGTAATGTTTTCCAAATCTGAAACATAATCAATTTGAGCAAAATCAAAATTAATCATCCTTTTTGCTTCTTGTTTATCCATAGAAATAACAAGCTTTGCATTATTGCTGTCATGAAATAACAGCTCTAAGAGTATAGCCCCATCTTTTCTTCGTCCAGGCATTGCTTGCATGCTTTTTAGTCCTTCACTTCTTATCTGGGAAATTAGTTTTTATAGCTTTTTTCTGATACTCGCTTAGCTTTTTCCACTCACAGTAATATCCGTGCCAAATATCATTAACAGTGTTTTGAAGTATTAAAAGTTTACCACGATGCTCAACAACCCTATTCTTTAATTGATTGCCTCTCCCGTCAAAAACAGGCACAGATTTATCTAATGCCTTTTGTCCATCTTCCCAAGTTGGACCCGCGCTGGCATTACCATTTGGCTGCAAGGGGTGTTTATCTGATGGAATAAAATAACCATTTGGTCCTTTTGGTGGTGGGCTGCAAATATCTGATTCACATTTTTTTCCAGCTTCATGCTCACTTTCTTTTATCGTGTGGCGCTTTATATTTTTAGCGCCTTTGCCTGGTTGCTTCGAACTCTCCTTTTGATAAGTGCTACTCAAGCAGTCGCTTTGTACGTTAAACTCTTTTGATTCTTGATTTTTTGGTGAAGAAGAATAGCTACATGCTCCTTGTTCTGGATTTACGTCCAGCGAAATGACTTGGCATATTCCTGGAACAAGGGTTGAATCGTTTAAAGATTGTCCGTTACAAGGTCCAACTAAAATCGTATTGCTAGCTGGCGAGGATAAACAATGCAGGTGATCGTATGAATTTTGATAAGAATTGTTAGATCCGCAGTCTTTAAGCTGATCATCAAAGTAAATTGTTTTGGTGATTTTTTCATTGCCAACTTGTAGTCCCAATTGGCTCTTGTCTTGTGATCCATGTTTGAAAAATAACGCATAGGTGGCGCATACAAATGGGGTCACAACGCTAAAAACAGCTCCGCTAAATGTAATGTCAGCAAGAGAGTTAAAAGTCCACATAAGACCGATAGTAAATAATGCAAAATTATGAACAACTACGCCTAGATCTGTTACATAAAAAACATGGTCTTCTTTAAGCCTAATATCGTACAAATCGATGAGGGTTAAGCCATTTTCAATCAGCGTAATCTTTGCTGATCCAGGAAACTGAACAATCCGAACGGATTGACCAACTTGTAAATCTTGAGCCTTTGTCCAGCGATTTGTTTCTATTTCTAAAAATTTTTGATCAAGCGATACCGAAATGATTTTATCGCCAATTGTTAAATTAATGTACGGTTGATTTTTTTGAATGAGCGTGTGATCAATTCGAGTTACTGCAAGATGACTATTTGCATTAACCCCAAAAACTTTATCGCCAACTTGTAGATCTTTAATCCTACAAAAACCTTTTTCTATGCCAACAGGCGTTTCTCCAGAAAAACCAGAAAACAAATAAGCCTGTAAAATAAACGTAGCTAAAATCGTTTGTAAAATTCTCATTGTTTGTTGTTTCGAGTGTAACCAATTGATAAATATCATTGATAAATAATACTAATCAAAAGACTTGCGCGCTACTGTTAAATTCATGACCAAGCTTCTAAGCCGCAACAGGATCTTGATCCCCTGACGCTGCAGACATAACTTCTTCTATCGTTGTAAGGCCAGCTTCAATTTTTAAAATACCGTCATGAACCAAAAGCGTCATACCGTCTTTTAAAGCTTGCTCTTTTATTTTAAGAGCGTCGGCTCTTTGCACCACCAGCTGAGCAATTCCTGGCGTCATTTGCATAATTTCAAAAATTGGAAGTCGTCCTGCATATCCTGATTCCATGCACTTTTGGCAACCAACTGCCTTATAAAAAGTAATCGCTTTTGCCCGGTCTGGAGAAATTCCAATAGAGGCAATAAGATTTGCTTCTGGCTGATATTTTTCTTTGCAGCTTTGACAAAGTTTTCTAACCAGTCGCTGAGCTAAAATAGATGTTACCGTTGAAGCAATTAAAAATGGCTCAATGCCCATATCGATCAATCGAGTGATTGTTGCTGGAGCATTATTGGTATGAATGGTACTAAAAACTAAATGCCCGGTAAGTGATGCTTGTACCGCAATTTGCACAGTTTCTGCATCTCGAGCTTCACCGATCATAACAATGTCAGGATCTTGCCTTAAAATAGATCGTAAAGCTGTCGCAAAAGTTAATCCTATTTTTTCATTAACTTGAACTTGATTGATTCCGCTAATTTGATACTCAACAGGATCTTCAACCGTTATTAAATTAACCTCTGGAGAATTAACGCGAGACAAGATTGAATACAGCGTTGTCGTTTTACCAGAACCAGTTGGCCCAGAAACTAAAACGATTCCATTTGGTTGAGAAATGCTATGCTCAAGAACCGCAAAATCACGCTTGGAAAAACCAAGAGTTTCAAGTTTTACAAAGGTCCTTGATTTATCATGCAACCTCATCACAACTCGCTCACCATGAATAACTGGTAAAACAGACATACGAATATCTATTTCTTTTCCAGCTGCTTTTATTTCAAACCTATTGTCTTGCGGCTTTCTTTTTTCTGCGATATTCATATTTGCCATAATTTTTAAACGAGATACTAAAGCGCCTTGAATACGCTTTGGTGGCATTAATGCTAAAAACATTGCTCCATCTACCCGATATCGCACTCTGACATCTTTTTCATAAGGCTCAATGTGAATATCTGAAGCCTCACGCTTAATTGCTTGAAATAAAATATGATTTACTAATTTTACAACTGGAGTTTTGCTTGCCATGGAAACAACATCTTGATCATCCATCGAACCAAGATCAAGCTCTCCTTCGATAAGCTTTGAATCTTCTTCGAGCTCTTCCATCATCTGTTTGGTACCTTCAAGCGGGTAATAACGATTAATGGCATCGATTACTACAGCCAAAGAAGAAACTGCTTGAGTTACTTGACGACCAAGAATTAATTTTAATTCATCAATTGGCTGAACTTTATAGGGATCTGCACAAACAATAACTATTTTATCATCAATAATTACCGGGATAATATTATTTTGTCTTAAAAAGTGAAATTGAATTTTTCCAAGAAGTGAAGCGTCTGTCATTGCCTCTGTAATTTGATCAACGTATGGTATCGACAAATCTTTACTGTAGGCCATGGCTACGTCTTTTTGGCTGATGATTTTTTTACTAAGCAAATATGAAACTAAGGACATATTTAGCCCAAGCGCTTCTTGCTTAAAGCTATCAACTAACCCTGCCTTTAAAACTCCCATATCGATAAGAGCTTGCAAAAAACCTTGACTCATAATATTACCTCAATTTTATCATCAACTCATCAACTAAGCTTTTAAAATAACGCTTTTTATACGTACTATATTTGCGTACTTTTTTATATAACGCAACATTTTATAAAGATGATAGCATTATTTGACTACCTAAAAAAGCTATCTTGTAAAATGGGATAACTTGAAAAAAGCAGGGTATCTGATAGATTGAAAGTATCATTTCATAGTGCTTTCAAGTTATAAACTTGTTTACCATTCCATCGGTTTGCAAAAAGGAATTTTTAGTCATGTTTATTCGTTTTTTACTTCCAATACTATTATTTTCACTGACTCCAACTTTAAATAATTGCTGGTTTGGTTCAAAATCAAAGCCAAGCTATCCAGTTTCAGGCAAGCTCGTTAAAGATATGAACGAACAAGAGCTTAATCTAGTCCTGGAGTACGGAAAAATCGTTGATGATTCAGAACTTGTTTTTAAATGTTACTTTTATTTAATTGGCATATCGGGACAACAAGTAACTATAAAAACATACAAACTCGGCCTTGCAGATTATCTTTTCCAAAGAGAAGATTACGAAAAAGCATCTATCGGCTATGAAGAATTTTTTCTTTTATATCCTGGCAGCCAGGAAGCAGAATATGCTCAATACAAATCAATTCTATGCTCTTTCTTTTTGTGCCTATCCTCAGATCGAGACCAGACGCAAACTCTAAAAACAATTTCGCTCGTTCAATTCTTTTTATCTCGAGCTAAAAATGTAAAGTTTATTGATGAGGCAAAAGAAATTCACACTACTTGTCGCAAAAAGCTTTTTGAGCATGAAGTGCATGTTTTTGCTCATTATGTTTCCAGACAGAAGTTCACAAGCGCTCAAAAACGCATGGAATTTATTGAAAAAAACTTTACCGACATTGTAGACCTTGATCTCTACGTTGCTTATTGCAAAGAGATGATGGAGATGTGCAAAAATCCAAACACCTGCCCATTCTTTTTAAAGTTTGATCTTAAGCATGCATTGGCAAAAAAAGACAAGCCTGCTTCTACTACAACACCTGAAGAACAAAAAACATCAATTAAAAACACAACCGCTTTCTTTTTGGCATAAGATGGCAAGCGACACCTTTGGTAAGCAAAGTGAAGATTTTATTGCTTTGTATTTACAAAAACTTGGCTTTCAAATTTTAGAGCAAAACTATAAAAAGTTTTTTGGTGAAATTGACATCATTGCAAAGAAAAATGATCTAGTTGTTTTTGTTGAAGTAAAAGCTCGAAAAAATTCACAAATATCAATGCTTGAGCTCGTTCGACCTTCAAAGCAAAATAAAATTATTATGGTTGCCAAATCATACATTAGTAAAAACAATTTATACGACGTTACCTGTCGCTTTGATGTAGCCCTTTTGCATCTGGTAGATGGCCAAAAACCAGAACTAAATTATATTGAAAATGCCTTCGGCCAAAGAGATTACTAAAAAAGGTTTTTATGTTTACACTAAGCAATCCAACAAAACGATTTATAACAGCCAGCATAATTGGCACAGGTTTTTGGTTTGTATTTTTTTATCTTCCACCAGTTGCTTTTTCAATTCTGCTTTTTGGAATTTTAAGCATCATTCTTTTAACTGAGTGGGACAACCTTTTTAAGATTCGTGACTTTTGGTTTTGGTTTATAACCCCATGGTATCCAATTTTGCCATTTATACTTTTAATCTACATGAACAATGATCCAGATTATCGCACACTGGTTTATTATCTTTTTGTTATTGTTTTTGCCTTTGACGGAACAGCCTACATCACAGGAAAGCTGCTGGGTGCTCATAAAATCATACCGAGCATCAGCCCTGGAAAAACAGTTGAAGGCTGCATCGGTGGATTTATAGGAGCATTGATAACATTTTATTTTGCTGCGCGCAGCGATGGTCTTTCACTTTCTTTTTCTTTTATCTTTTTGTTTGTTTTTATTACCTGCTTGCAAGCATTTGTTGGTGACATTTTCGAATCATTTTTAAAGCGTAGGGCTGGCATAAAAGATTCTGGCCATGCTTTACCTGGCCATGGTGGGTTTCTTGATCGATTCGATGCCGTGATTATGACTACCTATTTTTTCTTTTTATTTAAAGATGAATTAATTAAAATTCTGGTTAGATAGAAATATCAAACATTATTTTTTCATACAGTCTCCTTCAACCTACATCTTTATCTAATTTAATATTTACGTATTGAGCTCTGGCCGCTCAGGCCCGAAAGCATGAGTGCGCATGCTTTGGAATCATGCATCTAAGCGGAGGACGGCTTAGATGGCGTTTCTTAAGTGCGCCACCGCACTTAAGGGCCATGTTGCGGCCATAGCAACAGAAAAGATTAAATTGAAAATTGAAACACGCAAGGTGGAAAAGGACTTGATAATTTAAATCTAACAAATCATCAAAACAATCAAAACAAAAAAAGATTTGTTACTTTATCAAAGTAATCAAACCTTTAAGTGGACTTCACTTTGAAGGCAAACTTCTTGAACACCTGTAATCATATTTTTTACCGTAACAGTATTATTATTTTTTTCGTCTGCCCCAATAATTAAAACATATTGAGCTTTAAGCTGATTTGCTTTTTTCATTTTGTTTTGTGTTTTTTGATTATCTAAAAGTAGATCAACGGCTTTGCCATGTGACTGTAAAAAATCTGCCAAGTGTAAAGCTACTTTATTTTCAGACTCTGTTAAAGGAATAATGCACGCTAAAGAAAGTTGCTTTTCTAAGAGCTGATCTTTTTGAGATTCTAAGATCATAAGCAAACGTTCCATTCCAATAGCACATCCAAATGCAGGAACTTCTACCTTGCTGCCAAGCTGCATAGCCAGACCGTCGTAACGCCCTCCAGCACAAAATGCACTTTGCGCGCCAAGGTTGACAGAAACAAATTCAAAAACTGTTTTATTATAATAATCTAATCCGCGCACTAAATTATTATCGATTACAAAAGTAACTGATAACTCATGAAGTGTATCTTGAAGCTCTTGCCACTCAGTGCGAGTTGACTCTGAGAAAAAATCTGAAAGCTTTGGAGCCAATTGAAATAATTTTTGACAATCCTGAGATTTGCAATCGAGAACTCGCAAAGGATTTGTCTTTATTCTTATTTGACAGTCGCCGCACAGCTCAGACATTTGCGGTGTTAAAAAAGAAACTAAAGCCAAGCAAAAAGCCTTGCGATCTTCAAGCTGCCCTAAAAAATTTAACTTTAAAACAAATGATTCTATTTTTAATTCTTGGTCAAAAAGATTATGAAGCATCTTAATAAGGTGTGCATCATATAAAATAGAAGCGGCCCCAATCATTTCCATATTCATTTGATGAAATTCTCTAAGTCGTCCTTTTTGTGGGCGCTCGTATCGAAACATTGGACCATATGAAAAAACTTTACACGGTGTCACCACATTTGACTGCTCTTGCAAAAATGCTCGTATCGTTCCAGCGGTTCCTTCGGGACGCAAGCAAATCAGCTCGTCGTCTTGCTTGTCCCCTTTTGGCGAAATGATAAACATTTGTTTGCTCACCACATCTGTTTCATATCCAAGGCCACGTTGAAACAATGAAACATATTCTAAAATTGGAAGATCAATTTCTGAAAAGTTGTACCTTTTAAGATGCGCTTCGATCTTTTTTTTGACGCCGGAAGTGTATGGCATTTCAAAAAAATTATCCGCAACTCCCTTAACTTTTGAAAACATAGTTTTTCCTTTTACAAAAACAAAACTTTGATCTGTTCATCATACCCTAAAAACCACTCAAAATAAAATATCCATGAAAAAGTTGACTTACCCTAAAAAAAATTGTTAGAACTTCTGATGAACTCTAAATATGTAAAACAGAAATATATTATAGTTATAAAAATTTCTTGAACAAACCTTGAAAGGAGGAGTGCAAAAAAACTCGGCCGAAAAAAGATAGTATCGTAATGTATCCTAAAATTAAAAAAACAGATTGAGGAGACTATGAAAAAACAAGTTTTCTTGCTTACCCTAATTGGCATGCTTTTTTCAAGCAATGCTTTTTCAACTAGTTCAGCTAAAACAACATGTAGCAATTCATGTAACACAACATGTGCAGCATCAACGAGCTGTGATAACAGCTGTGATGGCTACCATGGTAAAACATTTTTAAGTGTTACACCACACTTCCAAAACGCATCTCCTGAACTTGCATCTATGTTCAACTCAAATTACCTACACGACTTAAGTGTTGAAGATAAACACGGTAATTTTGAAGTTGTAGTTTTTGGTGGTAAAAGCACAGCTGGAAGACGCTCTGCTCAATACTTCTTACCATACGGTCATGAAACATTGACTTTCGATGGTAGCATTGTAAATCCATTAATCTTTGCTAACAACGCAGCAGAATCTGTAGGAGAAGTGCAAGTTCCTGGCGTAGCTGGAACAGATTACTTTTCTGGTGGTTCTGCAGTTGTTGCAGGAACACAGCCAAGTATTTCAGGTCTTTATTTAGACCCTGCAACTTACTGGATGGATAGCAACAAAAATTCAAGCAAAATACTTCCTTGGAACTTTGGTATAACTTATGCTGCTCTATTTGAGCCTCGTGGTTCAGGAACTGTTTTTGCACCTAACACAACAGCTTCTATTGGAACAGGACTTATTTCATCTCCTGCTTTCAAATCAACTATAGCTCCTGTGTATTCATATGCTCACGTAGGTGCTGGTTTTGCTCTTCGCTACCAATTCTCTGATGATAAATCAGGATTCTATGGTTGCATTTCAACAGCGGTACAAAACGTACGTTCAAAGCTTTGCTTAAATGAAAACGTTGAAACTGATGCTGTAGAAATGAATGCAACAACAAGCCCAGCTCTTTTTGGAACAGCAAATCCAAGTGGTGAAGCTCTAGGAGCATTGAACGACTTTACAACTTCTCTAAACGCAACAAACCAAGGACTAAACACAACAGTTTATGATCCAAATGGTGTCGCAACATCAACTCCAGTTCCAAGCCTTGCATCAGCATACCTTGGTTCAGGATTCCCTAACTCAACTGACGCTGGAAACACTGTTCATGGCGTAGAAGTTGCAACTCCTCCTACAACTGTAGCAGAAGCTTTCGCTCAAGATGCTTGGAGATATGGCAAAATTAGCGGATGTAACAAAATCACTCGTTTAGCTGATATCGAACTTTCACTTGGATACCAATGGTTCTGTGGTGATTGTGCTTCAACTAACTGGTCACTTGGTGTTGTAATCCCTACAGGTAACAAACCAAATGCTTGCCAATTAGCACAAGCTGTTGTTGGTAACGGTGGACACGCTGGACTATTTAGTGGTTCTGTAACAGAAATTCTTCTTTCAGATGAAGAAGATTACCAAGCTTCATACCGTTTAGATATGGATGCTCGTTACTTGTTTAGAAACACTCAAATGCGTTCATTCGATCTTAAAAACAACGAATGGTCACGTTATATGATGGTTTGGGCAAATAAAGATGCTTACACAACTGCCCTAGCTGCTGCAAACGTATTGTCTCCAGCAACTATAGCAGCGCAAGCTGCTGCTGTTGCAGACCTTCCAGCTGGTAATGCAATTCGTACATACACTCCTGGTATCAACGTATTTACAACAGACATGTATGTAAAACCTGGATTCCAATTACGTGTAAACCAAGCTTTAAATATCCGTGGCGAACACTTTAGAGCTGAACTTGGTTGGAACATTTTAGCAAAACATAAAGAATGTGTTTCTCTTTCTTGTGATTGGGGAGCTGCTCCTGCTTTTGCAGATTCATCATACCTAGGTGGTGTTGGTCTAAACAACAACAGAACAATATACAATGATGCTCAAACATCTTGTTACAATGTTGTAGACAGCTTAACACGTGTTGCTGTTGCGCAAGTTGCTGTTGCAACTCCAGCATTTACATTAACACCAACAGCTCTTATGCCAATCAACAACTTGTTGCTTGCTGATACTAATTATGAACGATTTGCAATTGGTGAAGAGCAAATCAATCTTGATTCAGCTTCTTCAGCTCCTGTGCTAACACAGACTCCTTATGCAACAGTTGGTTATGCTTGGGAATGTGACTATCAGCCACAATTCTCAATCGGTGGATCATACGAATTTAACCCAAACAACAGTGCTATCAACCAGTGGTTGGTATGGGGTAAATTTGAAATTGCATTTTAATTAATGAAATTTTAATTTAAAAAAGGAATTAAAAATGAAAAAACAAATATTATTGAGCATTGCTATTTTAGCAGCTTGCTCAACAGATATATTTGCTAGAGGTGGCGTAGTATCTCCAGTACTAAATAAGAAGAGTGGCAAAGGCGGTGGAGCTACAATGGCTGCTGTTACTACTCATGGACAAAATGGTGTAGCTGGATTAAGTTTTTACACACAACCAGCTGACCTTGCTAGCATTGCAGCAGCGGCATATGATGCAGCAGCTACAATGCAAGCTGGCGCGAGCAGATTGTCTGCAGCTTATGCTGACGCTCAAGCAGTACTTAATGCTTAATTGCATCTAGTCAATTAAAAAAGTAATGAAGCTTACAAGCTTTAAAGCTTAAGAGAAAGAGAGGAAAATAAAACTTCCTCTCTTTCTCTTTTTTTTATGGCTTCAACACAACTAAAAACATCGATCAAGTTTGACAAGACTCTACTGCGGTGTAAAATCTGGAATTAGATTCCATTTTTTACAAAGCCTGTTTTATAAAGGAGGTCTATGTTTATCAAAAGAACCATTTCTTCTAAGGTTTTAGAATTCTCAAAGCAGTATCCAGTCGTTGCAATCACTGGGCCAAGACAATCTGGCAAAACCACTCTGGTCAAGCAGCTATTTCCCAATCATTTATATGTAACCATGGAAGATCTTGATTTCAAGGCAAAGGTACAATCTGATCCAAGAGGCTTTCTTGCAACCCATGGAAATATGCATGGCTTGATTATTGACGAGGCTCAAGAAGTTCCAGAGCTTTTTTCATACATCCAAGGAATTGTTGACCGTGAAAAAAAAGACGGTTTTTTTATTTTAACCGGATCTCAAAACTTTTTACTCTATGAAAAAATTACACAATCTTTAGCTGGCAGAGTTGCTTTGTTTACTTTGCTACCGCTAAGCATTCAAGAATTAAAACAGGCTGGCCTGGAAAGTTCACTTGCCGAAGAACAAATGCAAAAAGGCTTTTATCCAAGAACCTATGAAAAAGAGATCTCCGATTTAAGTTTTTTTTATATGACTTATGTTGCCACTTATGTTGAGCGTGATGTTCGAAATGTTTTGCAAATATCTAATCTTGTTGCTTTTCAAAAATTTATGAAACTTTGCGCTGCAAGAATTGGAAACATTATTAATTTCGCTGAGCTTGCCAGAGACTGTGATATTGATCAAAAAACAGCTAAAGCATGGCTCTCAGTACTCGAAGCAAGTTATATCATCAAGCTTATCTATCCTTTTTATAATAATTTTTTAAAACGGTTAATCAAATCACCAAAGCTTTATTTTGTAGACATTGGTTTAGCATGCCATCTGCTTGGAATTAAATCTGCAAAAGATCTTTTTATTCACGAATATCGCGGCTCACTTTTTAAATCAATGATTATTATGGAATTATCAAAAACATATTTTAATCAAGCTGTAATCCCGCCACTGTATTTTTGGCGCACTGCCCAAGGACAAGAAATTGATTGCATCATCGAAAAATCATATGCGGTGCAAATCCCCGTTGAAATAAAAGCAAGCGTGACCATGCAAAAAAACTTTTCTTCTGGCATTGATCAGTGGCCTGTTATCACGGGCAAGCCAGTGGAAGCCTCCTATGTTGTGTACGCAGGAAATCAGTTTTTTGGTGGAAACGGTGCCCATTTCATTCCATGGAAAGATATTGATAAAATGGATTTATTTTAAATTCTGGTCTCCTGCCACCTAGATGTTTATTTAAATTAATTACTTACGCTTTACACTCAGGCCGTGTAGGCCCCAAAGCATGGGTGCACATGCTTTGGAATCATGCATCCAAGCGGGACACCCGCTTAGATATCACCCGACGCAAAATTCGAGTCTTCGCCTGCCGGCTCATTGCCTCTCAGCTTTGCTAAAAATGCTTTGAAAACAAATTTAATAAAACTTCCGCCCATGGTGATCTAGCCGACGCTTGCAGCTTTTGCGGACTATGGTTTTTTACGCAGTAAAAATGCCTGCCCGGCGAAGCTTTCGTGCGAGGCCTTGGTATTGAAGGGGCATAGAATTAATTCGAATGCTTAACTAACTAGGCAAAGATTACCATCTTTGCACCGTAACGTTAAACGTAGAAAACAGTTGTAAAAAAAAGAGTTTTTGTCCAAACAAGCCCTTCGGTCGTTTTTGTTTCTAGCCGTGTGAAGCTCTGCGTAACAAATAAGGCGAAAAAAAACCTTATGGGCGTCGGGTGATATATAAGTGGGTGTCCCACTTATATGGCGGATTCCAAAGCGCCGCCAAGAGCGCTTTGGCCCCTGTGGCGGGTAGCCACACACGTAAGTATTAATTTAAAAAAGGATGTAGGTGGAAAATGACTATCCCAAACAACTAACCAGTCAAAAAATTAAGTAGGTTTGTGAAAATTCACAAACCTACTTAATTTTATATATCTTATGTTTGCCAACTTTAATAATCATTCCAGAAACTATTTGGGTTTCTGTTTTAAAATCTTTAATCACAGAGTCATCAACAAGCACAGCGCCAGATTCTATTAATCTTTTGCCTTCAGATGAACTAGTTAGCGCGCCTAATTCTTGCAAAATTTTTACAATCCAGACCGGAGCTTTTTTAAACTCATCAGAAATTTCTACCTGAGTTGCCTGGGATAAATCTTTTTGCTGAAACAACGCTTCAAACTGTTTTTGGGCCAAATCAGCCTGAGAAGGCGACCAAAAAGTTGCAACCAACTCGTGAGCCATAGATTTTTTTAAATCCATTGGATGCAAGCTGCCTGCAACGACTTTATCTTTCATCTCTTGAATTTGAGCTTCTGTTCTATCAAGCAAAAGCAAATAATATCTAAAAACTAAGCTATCACCAATCGACATTAATTTTCCGTAGGCGTCAGATGGTTCATCAAAAAGGCCAATAGCATTACCCAAAGATTTTGACATTTTTTCAACACCATCAAGACCTTCTAAAAGCGGCACAGTAATTACCACTTGTGGCTCTTGATTCATTTGCTCTTGTAGAAATCTGCCACACAGCAAATTAAATGTTTGGTCTGTGCCACCCAATTCAACGTCAGCTCTAAGATCTACAGAATCATAAGCCTGCATAATCGGATATAAAAGTTCATGCATAGAAACTGGAATATTTTGCGAAAGTCTTTTTGCAAAATCATCTCGCTCAATAAGTCTTGCAACCGTAACTTTGCTGCAAAGAGAAATGACATCAGCAAAAGTTAATTTAGAAAGCCAGGTAGAATTATAGGCTATCGTTAACTTGTCCAAATCTAAAATTTTACCAACCTGAGCAAAATAAGTTTGTGAATTTTTTATGATTTGCTCTTCTGTTAGCGGAGGGCGAGTCTTTGATTTTCCTGTTGGGTCACCAATTCTTGCGGTGTAATCCCCAATTAAAAAAATCACATTGTGCCCAAGGTCTTGAAACTGTTTCATTTTTTTTAGAACCACTGCATGACCAAGGTGTAAGTCTGGCGCTGTTGGGTCCATGCCCAGTTTAATTTGTAATTTTTTACCAGACTCTAGTTTTTTGACTAAATCTGCATGTGGCACACATTGCGCTATTCCAGATGTAATAATTTTTAATGATTTTTCAATTTCATTCATATTTTATCCTTTTTACTTAGCCATAAACAAATGATTTAAAAAGCCCATCATGTTTGCAAGTAAAAACTCTACAATCGGTGAGCCTATCGATACAAAAAGAAGAAGTAGGACAAACGCCTTAATCATTTGTTGGGTTGTTAACATGTGAAAGCTTGGAAAATAAAAAAACAAAATTGAACGAAAGAGGCCAATAACAAAGTAAATTATGAACAAGATAAAATTTTGTCTGTAGAAAAAAATTAAAACATCCCGCACAGATTCAAAAAGTGATGAATTTGCAGAAATACCCAAAAGTTCATAATTCTTAGAAATAAAAACAAATGAGAAAAATGCAAAAATAATTAAAATAAAATGAGCAATCGACCGAGCGAGGAACTGTAAAACAACATTACCTCGTGAATGCTCTGATGGATTTAATGGCATGTACCGACCCCAGCCTGGAATATCTTTAAAGAATGGTAGATAATTTCCAAACAGCTGACCAACAAGCAAAAAACCAAAACCGACCAAATTAAAGTGAGCCATTGGATCTAGCGTTAAAAAACCAAACTGCTCTGGGACATCGTCACCAGATTTTTTTGCCACCCATGCTTCAAACCAACCAGTTATGGTCACCGTTGGTATGTATGACATCAACGAAATAATTATAATCTGCATGCCTTGAATAAGTTCTAATCTCATCATGTTTAAACATCCTTAACGTAATATGTTTTGCCTCTTTTCATCTCTTTTACAAGATACCATGACGGCAAGCAGATCACAAAAAAATTATCCGTACCTTTTTTGACCTGCTTGCAGATTTAGCGTACCTTTAAAAATAAGCTTAAATACAAGAAAGAAATCAAAATGGAAAATCGATACAATCATCAACAATGCGACGATCAAATAAGACAGCTTTGGCAAACAAATCAAACTTATCGACATAAAAATCCAAACTTTAAAAAATTTACAATTGATACCCCCCCTCCAACAGTCTCAGGATCCCTGCATATCGGTCATATTTTTTCATACACACAAACAGACATCATCGCTCGGTACAAAAGAATGACTGGTCACAATGTCTTTTATCCTTTTGGCTTCGATTGTAATGGACTGGCAACAGAGCGTTTTGTAGAAAAAAAACACAACACGAATGCTTCAAAGATTGGCAGAGAAAAGTTCATTGAGCTTTGCCTTTCAACAACCGAAGAAATGAAAATTAAATTTGTAGACCTATGGCGTGCAATTGGACTTTCTGCAGAGCTTGAGCATACCTACTCAACTATCTCAAAAGATGTGCAAAAAATAGCACAAGAATCTTTTATTGGCTTGGTAAAAAAAGATTATGCCTACATCAAAAATGAACCAGCATTGTTTTGCACACAGTGTCGCACAACCGTTGCTCAAGCAGAACTTGATGATATGTCACAAACAACCATGTTTAACGATATTCAATTTCAAACAGCTGATACCAACGAGCCACTTACTATCGCAACAACACGCCCTGAACTTTTACCATCATGCGTTGCGGTTCTTTTTCATCCAGACGATAAGCGGTATCAAAACTTAACCGGCAAACAAGCAATTGTTCCCATCTTTAGTCAAACTGTTCCACTCCTTGCAGACGAAACCGTTCTGATAGAAAAAGGATCCGGGCTGGTAATGGTTTGTACTTTTGGTGATAAAACCGACATTGAATGGTACAAAAAACATAAGCTTCCACATAATCCATCAATTGATTTTAATGGAAAATTTGTTGCAAGCACTGGTCAACTTGCTGGACTAAATGTAAGCGATGCTCGTAAAAAAATTATTGAGATACTAAAAGAAAACAATCTTCTTTTAAACCAAAAACAGATTGAAAACACGGTAAGCATTCATGAGCGCTGCAAGCATGTAATTGAGTATGCAATTTTACCACAATGGTTTATTAAAGTAGTTCAAAATTCAAACGAATTTTTAGCAGTTGCTGATGAAATAAACTGGTATCCAAAACATATGAAATCTAGATTTGTTGATTGGGTTAAAAATCTTTCATGGGACTGGTGTATTTCCCGTCAAAGAGTGTTTGGAATTCCATTTCCAGTTTGGTACTGCAATGACTGCGGAGAAATACTTTTGGCTGAAATAAAAGATTTGCCATTAGATCCTCAGCAAACTTGCTATGGCAAACCATGCACAAAATGCTCAAGCTTAAATATTCGCGCAGAAAAAGATGTGATGGACACCTGGAACACCTCATCTTTAACTCCATACATCTGCAAACAACTTTATGATAAAAGTAACGATTCAATATCAAGCGACTCAGACTTTATTCCTATGAGCATGCGACCACAAGCACACGATATTATTCGAACATGGGCTTTTTATACCATTGTAAAAACATGGATGCATCAAAAACAGATGCCTTGGAACGACATCGTTATTTCAGGATATGTTTTAAGCGAAAATAAAGAAAAAATATCAAAGTCAAAAGACAACGCCCCAACAGACCCAGAAAAACTATTATTACAGTATGCTCCTGATGCTATTCGTTTTTGGACGGCTTCTGGAACCCTTGGTCAAGATATTGCCTTTTCTCCAGAACAAATAATGATTGGGCAAAAACTTTTAACAAAACTTTGGAATGCTTTAAAATTTGTACACATGCACATCGATGGAAAAACTCTTCCCAAGCAGAAGCCTCAAGACCTTGGTGTAGTAAATGAGTGGATGATAGACCAACTACAAACTTGCCTCAAAGAATATCATGATCACTTTAAAAAACATGAATTTAGCCTTGCGCTGCAATCAATTGAAAAAGTTTTTTGGAACGATTTTTGTGATAATTATTTAGAAATAGTTAAGGATCAACTATTTAATCCTGAAAATTACTCGCAAAAAGAAGTTCAGGCAACTTTATGGACACTTCGCGAAACAGGCTTAATTATTCTACAGCTTTATAGCCCATACTTGCCACACATCACAGAGTATTTATATCAAAATATTTTGTTAAAGCATGATACATCTGCAATGAATTCTATTCATTTGACACAGTTGCCAGAAGCTCAAAATATTAACAACGACAACCAACAAAGCATGTCTTTAATTTTAAATGTAATTTCGCATGTCAGAAAATTAAAAACAACAGCTCAGCTGTCCCTTAAGGCAGAGCTTTCCTCAATAACAATTTATGGCGCAACAGATCAAAACCAAGCCGTTTTAAAGCAACAAGAAAACACCTTAAAGGGCGTTTGCAAAGCAACAAAAATAGTGTTTTGCACAACAGACCAAGAAACAGCACTTGTTCAAGAGCAAGACAGCTGGAAAGCTCATATAAATATTACAAAATAAAACGACAGCTTTTAATTGCCAAAGCATTGACTAACTCAATGCTTTGGCATATTCTTTAGATATCTTCAAAAACAAAAAACTCTTTTAAGGGATCAAAATGACAAACAAAATATTATTATTTTCAGCGATTAGCTTTTTTGCTTTTACTCACGCTGAGGAGTCAACAACATTTGTTCCAAGAACCTATACGGTTGAGTTTCAAGTTCAACCAAAAAACGCATCTGATTTAGAAGAGTTCAACAACCTTTCACAAAACATTCTTAATACAGTTCAAAAAAGCGACAAAGGCTTGCTTTTCCAAACATTTTTATCATTGCTTCAAGATATTCAATTGGCTGTTTTCTCTAATCAGTCAACACTGCAAATAGCAACTGATGTTATGGAGTCACTAATTGATTCTCAATTAATACAAGATGCTCTGGCTCAAGCAACTCAGCCTGAAGCTATTTCTCAATCAACAGAAGCTTTAGATGAAAATCCTGATCAAACATCTGAAGAAATTGAGCAAACTGATGAGGTATCACCCGTCGAAGCGCCTGAGCAAATTGCATCTGAAGAAATTTCTGATGAAGAAATGACAGATGAAAATAGTTCTGAAAATGAAGAATTATCAGCTTCTCAAGAAGCTAACGCTCAAAGTGACGATATTGATGATACATCAGCTCAAGCAGTCGATAGCCTAAGCGAAATAGAAGAATATATTCCTTCATTTGTTCTTTCTCTTTCTATTGTTGCATCAAAAGAAGAAGATATGGACATCTTCCAAGAAGCAAAAGAAGCTTTATTAAGCCTTGCTCAAGGATCTGTAGAAGTTTCTGACGAAGTAAAAGACTTTATCAATAAAAATGGTAGAGGAATGCTAAGCCTTAGATCTGCTAACGATCAAGAAGAAGCTTAAAAATTTTTAATTCTTTTATAAAAAAAGATCTATTAAAAACACCGCTCGATTTTAATATCGGGCGGTTTTTATTTGACGGCTAAATTTTTTGTTTGACTCTTCAATCGATGGCTTTAAAATTAAGAATATATTATTAAAATAATTTCCTATTATATTAACAAAAATTAGCAAACTTAAGCTTCTTTTACTTATTTTCTGTGGTCAAGCCACAGGAAACAAGGTGGAAAAAATAATATTAGTAGAGCTCCAAATATATTTATAACACCTTAAAAAGCAGCTTTTACCTATGATAAAAATAAGAAACAGCCAAAAAAAAATATCTTTCGACGTTAAGCAGTACCATGCCAAAGCTCAGAAAATTCTAACGCATCTTGGATACAATGATTTTGACTTAGGTATTTTACTAACGACAGAAAAGACAATTCAAAAATACAATAAAGATTTTCGAAATAAAGACAAAGCAACTGACGTGCTATCCTTTCCTTACCACACCGAGCTAAAGGCTGGTAAAAAAATCAAGATTTTATCCGATGAAGATAAAAACCTCGGTGATATTATCATTGCTGTTTCATATGTGTTTGAAAATAAACACAATCTAGATGGTGACTTTGATGCTCGAATGGATCGCATGCTTGTGCATGCTATTTGCCATCTTCTGGGGCATGATCACATAGAAGATGATGAGTTTAAAAAAATGATGACCCTCGAAAACAAACTTTTAAAAGTTATTGCTTAGTTATTTTAAAAACTCATAAGTTCTATGCATTCGCTCAAGAACTTTATGCTTTTGCTCATAGCTTAAATCAAATGAGAGAAGCTGAGAAATATCATCTTGAAACAAGAACAGCTCTTCGTTAGACAAGCAATAAACATAAGACCTTAATTGAATAATTAAAATATGGAGCTTTCCGTCTTGGCTAAATGATCGCTCTTGTGTCGTTATGGTTTTATTTAAAATAATATCAATTGATCGTACCAAGTTTCTCATTGGTTTATACCAAGTATCATGCTTAATAAATCTATTGTATCCAACATTTATAGTGCGACAACCTAAATAACCAACACCAACCGTAGGAAGTACGGCAACCATAAACAACGTCGCCCGAGAATTTTGATTAACAACCTCAAAAAGATTATTAGCAACGAGGACAGCCTCCTCTTTGTTTTGATTTATGGTCTGCTTAATTTCTTTGTATTCTTCAAGCGCTCGATTAACAGAATCGATAACATTATTATAATCCTTAATTCCTGACTGAATATTTTGATTAATAACTTTTTGATGTTCATTTAAATCATTCTGGCTGCGAACAGGAATAAATCCTGCAACTGTAGCTACTTTATTATCCACTGTCGGAAGCTGATCCTTTGGGCTTAAATGAGGAAAGGTGATATCATTCGTAGGAAGAGGATCCATCTTATTAATCTTTCTTACCACCTTCCTATCTTGATCCCAAAAGAATTTCTTGCCAGCCGCTGCCGCATCGACAATGTACTCTTGAATAAAATTATCAAACACCTCTTTGCTTTTTTTCTTGTAAAATGGCACATGTTCTTTATATTTTTTATAAGCACACATTGCCATAATTATTGATCCAGCAATAACAGAATATGCTACCTTATGTCGTGCGAAATGGTGTGGTTTTTTATGTTCATCAATAATGGTCTGAAACCTTTCTGCGTCCTCATTTGCAATTTGGACAAACCACCAAGCATCCTTAAAAAGCCTGTAAACATCAACGTGATTGCTTTCAATTTCTAAAAATGGAACATTAAACTGATGGTACATCGGCAATGCGCCGCTGGAAAGACCGGCGGAAATATTATCTATCGAATTTATTTTTGAAATTTGATAATGCCCATGAAGCGCAAGGCCAAGAACTGAAGACAGCTCATCTTCTGCTTTCTGTAAAACCTGTATGCGACCGGCAAGAAAATTTTGGTATGATTTTTTAGTTGACCAGCGAGTAATATTTTTTCTTGTCCATGGCAACGACTCACAAAACAACTCTTTTTTCCAATACTCTTTTGCCACAGAAATTTCTTGTAAGATTGATTCAGCTTTTTTAATATATTCGCTAAAAAACTGAATGTACAAACGAGCTAACATTAATTTTTGAGCGTTCAAAATAGCAATGTCAAAGTCTCTTTGACTCTCAAATTTATCAACCGATAAAAAATTACTATCTTTGCCAGAATGGCTTAACAAAAATAAATCTTGAATATTTTTATCTGCAAAAAAATCATTAATTGAATTTTTCTCGTGATGTAGATGATTAAAAGCATTAAGAGATAGAGATACGATCCTACTGCTTCGTTTATCGCCATCTTCAATGCTTTTTATACATCTTGACAAAAGACCTGAAAACAATGGTCCTTCGGAAGATATAGTCGTTTTTTGAGTAAAAAAAACTAAGAACAATAAATATATTTTTTTCATAAAAATTCTTCCCCAAAATGATAACTTTTCTTTCTGTAGCAATGATTTTCACACAGTCAGTATACCATATCGGTGAGTAAAATGAATAAGTGCCAAAACCAGCTCGTAGTTTTACAAATAGAAACAAATAATCTATAATTATATTTGATTAGTTTAAAAACTATCTAGATTTAATTGTAAAATTAAATCAATTTCTTAAACCAAATAAAAATACTTTAGGGGTATCTATAAATGAAAAAAAGTAAATTCTTAGTTATCGCATCGCTCATTAATTTTGCATCAGCGCCTGCTCTTGGAATGAATGCCCAGGAAGTCTCAGCAATAATAGAGAAGTGGTGTAAAGAAACAACAGAGGCTTCAAGAATAAGCACTTTTCAAAGACAACAAGAAAAGATACTTTTATCTTGTGCGAAATTTGTATCTGAATGTGAGCTAGAGCTTACAAGCTTAGATACAACCCCGCCTATTAATGAAAATGAAGGAATAGAAGGCTTAACAAAATTAGAAGTAATGCTTAGAGAAATGCATGACCACATACAAGCTCCCAGCACTCCAGACATTGTCAAAATTAAAAACAAAAGCATAATTAACATACTAGAATCTTTTAGCCAGCCAGAAGTGGAAGGCTTAAGTAGTCAACAAATTGAAGACAAAGTTAAGCATATACAAGCAGAAAAATTAAACAGGTCTCTTTTGTTTCTTGAGAAAGAACAGTACAACCGCAACCGTAGAGGTTATTAAACTTTACAAATAACTGCTTTTTCCTTACCTTGCTATAAAGACTTTTTCTTTGCCAAAAATTTAAGGAATTTAAGATGTTACATCAGGCGTCAGATAAACATTGCTCAAAAGAATTTATTGGTAAAATTGTAAAGATTACTGGAACTGTAATCGACGTGCAATTTCCACAAGGAAAAACCCCAAAAATTAATTCAGAGCTTTATATAGATATTCCTGCTGAATCTGGAAAAAAAGCTCATCGAGCTCGCTTAGAAGTTTCATTGCAACTTGGTGACGATATTGTTCGTTGCATAGCAATTGAAAACGTACAAGGAATTAGTCGCAGTCTTCCGGTTTATGACACTGGCGCGCCAATATCCGTTCCGGTCGGGCCACAAGTTCTTGGTAGAATGTTTAACGTTCTTGGTGATACTATCGATGGCCTTGGGCCAGTTAAATGTGAAAAACGCTGGTCAATTCACAGAGAAGCTCCTGCATTCATTGAACAAAAAATTGAAAACGAAATCTTAGAAACTGGAATTAAGGTTATCGACTTAATGTGTCCATACATCAAAGGTTCAAAAATTGGACTTTTTGGTGGAGCTGGAGTTGGCAAAACAGTTTTAGTAACAGAACTAATTAGAAATATTGCAAAAGAGCACCATGGAGTTTCTGTTTTTGCTGGCATTGGCGAACGAAGCCGCGAAGGCAACGAGCTGTGGATTGAAATGAAAAAATCAGGAGTACTTGATAAAACAGCTCTTGTTTTTGCCCAAATGGGAGAGCTTCCAGGAGCAAGACTTCGCGTTGGAATGACTGGTCTAACCATGGCAGAATACTTTAGAGATGTAGAAAAAAAAGACGTTTTACTTTTCGTTGATAATATTTTTAGATTTGTTCAAGCAGGTGCTGAAATCTCATCACTTCTTGAGCGAATCCCTTCTGCGGTTGGTTACCAGCCAACACTTGCTTCTGAAATGGGAATGTTTCAAGAGCGTGTAGCAAACACTATAAACGGTGCCATTACATCTGTTCAAGCCGTTTATGTTCCTGCTGATGATATTACTGATCCGGCGCCAGCTACAACATTTATGCACCTTGATGCAAACACCGTTCTATCTAGAAAGCTTGTAGAGCTTGGACTATATCCAGCAGTTGATCCACTTGCATCAACATCAAAAGGACTATCGCCACACATTGTTGGCGAAAAACATTATAATATCGCTCGCCAAGTAGAATCAATTTTACAACGATATAAAGAATTACAAGACATTATCGCCGTTCTTGGTATTGATGAGCTTTCAGATAAAGATAAAGTTATTGTTCGTCGCGCAAAGCGTATTCAAAAATTTTTAACACAACCAATGTTTACCGCAGAATTTACCACCGGAATGCCTGGAAAATACATACCGCTCGCTCAAACTCTTCAAGACTTTGAAAAACTTGTAAATGGTGAGTGCGATGCTATTCCAGAACAAGCTTTTTATATGGTTGGAAGCCTTGAAGAAGTTTACCAAAAGGCAAAAAGTTTATAATTATGAAACTACATATTATTACGACACAAAGAACAAACGAGCTTGAAATTAATTGGGCAGAGTTCAACACCCCAACTGGAAACATGGTTATTCAAGAAGGCCACGCTCCAATGATTATCGAGCTATCTTCTGGATATGAACTCTTATACCAACTAAAAAGCGGTCAAACTGAATCTATGATGATTGTTCAAGGTGTTGCACATGTGACAAGAACAGGGGTAAAAATTTTATTACCTATCGATCTATGAACAAACCGCTTGGCTATATAATAGAAGGATCTTTAACTGATGGTTTTGTCATGCGAGTTTCGCAGGAAGCAAACATTGAAGAAGTTAAAGCTGGTAAATTTGTCGCTATCGCTGGCAATGAATATACTTTTTTTTCTATGATCACAAATCTTACGCTGCAAGTGACGCACCCTGATATTTTGCTATATCCTCCAAGCGAAAGCGAAGGATTTTTGCGAGATTTTTTAAAAAAGAAAAGCATTTATGCAACAGCGCAAGTAAAACCAATGATTACTTTAAACAAGCAAGGACGAACTCTTCCGGTTAAAACAGTGCCGCAACATTTTGCATCAGTTCATGAAGCAACCGAGCGCGACGTAGCTGCCATTTTTGGATCTGAAGCAGAAAAAACAAAAAAATATTTCAACATGGGCAGCCCACTTGATATGAATGCTCCTGTTTGCATAGATCTAGAAAAACTTGCTGAAAGAAGTAGTGGAGTCTTTGGAAAAAGCGGAACAGGAAAAACATTTTTAACCCGACTGCTTTTAGCAGGACTCATAAAAAGACAAGCTGCCACAATACTTGTTTTTGATATGCACAATGAGTATGGACTTCAGGCAAGGCAAGAATCTGATGCGAAATTTGTTAAGGGATTAAAATCTTTATTTCCATCAAAAGTCGCAATTTTTTCTTTGGACCCTGCTGCAACCATGCGGCGCGGCGCAAGCCCTGACGTCGTCGTACAACTTTCCTACGAAGATATTCGCGTTGAAGATGTTTTGTCACTTCAAGCAGAGCTTAATTTGCATAGTACAGCACTTGAAGCTGCATACTTAATTCATAATAAATTTGGAAAGGAGTGGTTGCTTGCACTTTTAGAACAAGGGCACGATGCAAAAGAATTTGCATCACAAACTGGAGCTCATCCTGAATCGATAGCAGCGCTTTATCGAAAATTAAAACGCATTGAAAAATTACCATTCTTTGTAAAAAAATTACCAAGAAGCGAGTCCGTCATTGACCGATTGCTTGAATACCTTGCAAAGGGAACACATGTAATTTTTGAGTTTGGAAATTTTACCTCTACTTTTTGTTATTTGCTCATGGCAAACATTATCACTCGAAGAATTCACCATGAATATGTAAAAAAAACAGAGCATTATCTAGGCACCCAAAAAGCCCATGACGAGCCAGAAAAACTTATGATTGTAATCGAAGAAGCTCATAAATTTTTAAATCCAATCGCCGCAAGCCAAACAATTTTTGGAACTATTGCTCGAGAAATGCGAAAATATTATGTAACTTTGCTCATTATTGATCAGCGACCATCTGGAATTGATGCTGAGGTATTATCACAAATTGGAACAAAAGTAGTTGCTCAGCTCAGCGACGAAAAAGACATTCAAGCTGTTTTAAATGGTGCGCCAAACGCTACAACGCTACGAGCTGTTCTTGGATCACTTGACACTAAAAAACAGGCTTTGCTCATTGGTCACGCAATCACTATGCCAATGGTTATTGAAACCAGAACTTATGATGAAAGTTTTTATGAAGCAATGCAAGATCCATTAATGGTTCGCCCAATTAAACAAGTGATTGACGAAATTTTTTGATCATTGTTTTATTTAAAAAAATATTTTGTTAGGCTACTTTTTATGAAGATATCAAGAATTATTATTATCATTTTTTCCTGCCTGATCTTTGCATACATTTTTAAATGGATAGCATCGTCTACACCTACCCCAAAAGACCAATCTGTTTTAATAGTTGGAACAAGCGCAGACTATCCACTTTATGAATTTATCGACGTAAAAACCGGCGCAATTATTGGATTTGACATAGACGTCGTCACTGAAATAGCGAACAGACTTGGTAAAAAACTTAAAATAAAAGACATGCCGTTTTCTGCTCTCATCTTTGGACTTTTAACAAACGATGTTGACATGATTGCCTCAGGCATGAGTCCAACACAGCGCCGAGCTCGCGTTGTATCTTTTACCCAACAGTATTTGCATGGCGCGCCACTTGTTATTTTAACAAAAAAATCACACTTCGAACCAACAAGCATCAAAGATTTGATTGGCAAAACCGTTGCCGTCAACCTTGGATATGTTGCAGATATGCACATGTCAACGGTACCAGGAGTCAATCTTATTAAATTAGATTCACCCGCAAAGTGCTTTATGGCTCTAGATTCTGGAAGCGTTGATGCTTTTGTCTGTGCACAAAGCCCAGTAAAAACATTTTTACAAAACAATTCTCATGCAGATCAATTTGCAACAAAAGAAATAGCTGGAACTGGTGAAGATTGCGCTTTTGCCATAAATAAACAAAACACACAGCTCTTAAATGAAATAAACATAGCGCTTAAATCAATAAGCGATGATGGAACGTTAGAATCTTTAAAACAAAAATGGGAATTTTAATGATTGATCTAGAAATACTTAAAGAGTATGGGCCACTATTTTTTAACGGGCTTACAATGTCCCTTCGCATCGCCTTTTTAAGCTGCTGCTTAGGCACTTTATTTGGTACGGTGGCTGGAATTATTCTTGCTGGATCTTCTAAGGTCCTTCGTTTTTTTGTAACATTATATGTAACAATTATTCGTGGCACACCGATGCTTATTCAAATTACTGCAACATATTTTCTATTAATTTATGCCGGCTTTCAAATTTCTGCTTTATATTCTGCAATTTTTTCCATTGGGCTAAATAGTGGAGCCTACGTTAGTCAAATTGTTTTATCTGGAATTAAATCTGTTGGCAAGGGTCAAATCGAAGCTGCAAAAGTGCTTGGATTTAGCCAAGGGCAAATCATTTCACTCATAGTCTTGCCACAAGCATTAAGAAATGTTCTTCCTGCTCTTGGAAACGAATTTGTAACGCTGGTCAAAGACTCTAGCCTTGCCTCCATCATCGGAGTTTATGAATTAACAAAACAAGGCGACATTGTCATGAGTCAAACATATGATTATCCAGCCGTTTATTTAATCATAGGTCTTTGTTATTTAAGCATAACAACCATAGTTAGTTTATTAATTTCTATGCTTGAAAAAAGGTTAAACAAACATGCTAGTCGTTAAAAATATTACAAAAAAATTTCATGATAAAAAAGTAATTGACGACATTTCTTTTTGCGTAAAGCCGGGAGAAATAGTTGCCCTACTCGGACAGTCTGGTGTTGGAAAATCAACAATGCTCAGAGTACTTAGCAACCTAGAAACAATTGACAACGGGAGTATGGAGCTCGACGGAAAATCTCTTGATTTCAAAAAAGTTGGTATGGTTTTTCAGGACTTTAATTTGTTTTCTCACATGACCATTGAGCAAAATTTAATTTTGCCTCTCATGAAAGTTGCGCTAAAAACAGAACAAGAAGCACAAAAAATAACTCGCGCGCTACTAGATCAATTTAATGTTTTATCAAAAGCTAAAAACTACCCTGTTTCGCTTTCTGGCGGACAAAAACAACGTGTCGCAATTGCAAGAGCTCTTTGCATGAACCCTAAAGTCCTATGTCTTGATGAACCAACTTCTGCGCTCGACCCAAAGCTAACAAGTGAAGTAGCTCAAATAATTACGCAGCTTGCGCAACAAAAAATTATGATTGTTATTGCAACGCATGATATTGGACTTCTTGAATCACTTTCAAGCACAATACATCTGATGAAAGATGGTAAGATTATTGAAACCGCATCAACGCAAGAACTGCAGCAAAACAGTACTTCTTTTGAAAAAATAAAAAACTTTATAATGGGAAAATAGCTAGCTACCGCTTTTTTGTTTAAATAGGAAATAATGACTTTATTTCTTTCTTGACAATGAGATAGGAGCTTGTTACTCTTTTTCTATAAAAAACGTCCCTAATCGAATGATACCTTTGAGTATCATTCACCCCCCTAACCCTTCAGCTTTTCTAAGTTGAAGGGTTTTTCTTTTGATGCATTTTCTTAATTTTGTTGCGCAATGAAAAACATAAAAAAACAACGCACGACAGAAACAATATTGCTGTCGTGCGTTAAAAATTATAAATTAAAATGATTATTTTTTATCTTGCATCATCTGCTTGCATTCTTATAAAAAGATCAAAAACAAAACTAAGCCGAGCTAGTTTTTCTTCAATTATTAATTGATCATAAGAAAAGAAAAACAACTGAGAACAACGAATTGCTTTTGCAGACTTAAGTATCTTTAAATAGCTACGCAAACAAACCATCTCTTCTTGCAGGTCGCTAAAAAATAGCTGACACAGTTGTTTTTTAGGACTGCTCGAGTGATTTAGGTAATGTTTTTTTTGCAAATCTATATTCAATTGAGATACCAAATCTTGATTACTTGCAAGCGCAAGATGATGTAAAGGGACAGCTGATTTCCAGTTGCACCAAGAATCATGGGAGCTTAAAATCTGATTTGCTAGATGAATGCGATAGGTAGTCCAGGCATATGAAAAGCACACTGCAAGCCCAAAAATCTTTAATTTGTTATCCAATAAAAAAGCAAAAGAGTGTAGACCTGGTTCATCACGCTTTTTATCGACGGCAGCACCGCTTCCATCGTTTACAATAGAAGAGAGCTGAGTAGAATTTTGCTCATCTTGCTTAACCATAGAGCCCTGCATAGAGTTTTGAAGATCCTGTTTAATCTCAGAATCTTGAACAAGATTTTGCGCAGTGTGATCGATCCCAGAATCCTTCATAGAATTTTGCGCATCCTGAATAGATTTTTGCACAGCGTGTTCAATTTCAGAATCCATAATGGAGTTACTGACATCCTGATCAGCATCGCAAGAGACATCAAGGTCCGTAGCAGAATCAACTGTTGCACCCGCTTGAGTTTCTTGAGTAGCCGTATTTGTTGCTGTTGCATTACCATTATTTACAATAGATTTGTCATTCATATGAAAATGAACAACAAAAACAGTTGGGCTTCCAGGAAACTGTATCGACTGTGTGGGATTGGTATATGGATCTTTTATATAAACTTTTTCAGCACGCGATGCATCTGACAATTCCACGATTCCATGCTGAAATGAGAAAAAAAGAATAGAAAATAGTAAGGTTTTTTTATTCATAGAAAATGTCCTATTTGTGTATACTTTGCTTATGTTTAGAGACGAGGGCTACCTCTAGATAATTGGTGTTATTATCTAGAATAGCCCTCATTTATGCTTTTAACAAATGATTATTTTACAAGTGGCATAAGAACATGAGCGAGAACCTCATCTGCATGCTTTACCCAAATAATATTCATGTCTTCAATAATATCTTTGATACTATTCCAGTCATTTCTATTATCTTCTGGTAAAATTACCGTTGTAAGATTATTTCTTTTTGCGGCAAGTACTTTTTCTTTCACTCCACCAATTGGCATAACTTCACCACGCAAGTTCAATTCACCAGTCATTGCAAAAGAAGCATTAACTGCACGACCAGTGTAAGTTGAAAGCATTGAAGAAAGAAGAGTGATTCCTGCAGACGGACCATCCTTTGGAACAGATCCTGCCGGAACATGAATATGCAAATCAAATGCCGTAAATTTTAATTGATCAATGTTATGCTCTGCGGCATGCACTCGAGCATAACTTAAGGCTGCTTGCGCAGACTCTTTCATTACTTCGCCCAAGTGACCAGTCAAAATTAATTTTCCTGTCCCTGGCATAAGCACGGATTCAATTTTTAAAACATCACCACCAAAAGATGTCCAAGCAAGACCATTTGTCATACCAACCATGTTTGTTTTATCAAGCCTGTCTGCTGGGTACTTTTTAGGGCCTAAAAATCTTTCTAGATTTTTTTTGGTAATTGTTACAACTTCTTGATTTTCTACAAAAGCTCTTGCTGCCTTAGCGCAAAGTTTTTTAATAATTTGTGCTAAGTTTCTCACTCCAGCTTCTCTGGTATATTCATAAATAACCGTATCAATTACCGACCTTGCAAGTTGCAACGAGTCTTCTTTTAATCCTGCTTCTGCAACAGCTTGCTTAATCAAATATTTTTTAGCAATTTGCTGTTTTTCTTCAATCGTGTAACCAGAAAGCTGTATCAACTCCATACGGTCTAGAAGAGGCCCAGAAATAGCACCAGCATCATTACAGGTTAAAATAAACATCACAGAAGAAAGATCAAATGGAACACCTAAATAGTTGTCGTAGAAATCTTTGTTTTGATTTGGATCTAACACCTCAAGAAGCGCCGCAGAAGGATCACCCTTAAAATCAGCACCAAGCTTATCTACTTCATCAATTAAAATAACTGGATTCATAGATCCAGACTTTTTTATAGCCTGAATAATTCTTCCTGGCATTGCTCCAACATACGTTCTTCTATGCCCACGAATCTCAGATTCGTCTTTAACGCCACCTAGAGAAATTCTATGAAAATTTCTACCAAGAGCATTTGCTATAGATAGACCCAGTGATGTTTTTCCTGTTCCTGGAGGACCCGCAAAACAAATAATTGGACTTGCTCCATCAGATTTTAAATTCTTTACCGAAATAAAATCTAAAATGCGATCCTTTACATCGTCAAGTCCATAGTGATCTTTATCTAGGACTTCTTTTGCATGTTGAATTTTAAGATTGTCTTTTGTATAGACACCCCAAGGCATAGAAAGCATAAGCTCTATATGATTACGAGTTATTGTCGCTTCCATTGAGTCTGGAGAGATACGCTCAAGCTTATCAATCTGTTTTTCAATCTCTTTTTTAATATCATCGGGAATATTTTTAGTTTTCATAGATGCCTTTAAATCATCTATTTCATCTACCAAGTCTTCGCCAAGCTCTTTTTTAATTGCCTTAAGCTGTTCACGCAAATAATATTCGTGCTGATTTTTATTAATAGAATCACGCGTGTTCGTTCGAATACGCTCTTGAACTTCAACTATCGATATTTCTTTTGCAAGTTCTTCATAAACACCCTGCAATAAATCATCTACATTTGTACACTCTAAAAGCATCTGAGACGCATGGCTTTTCACTTCAAGATGCGACAGAACAAACTCTGCTATCTTTTCTGCATCATGCATTTTAGAAAGTATTGCATAAAAATCTGGTGTTATGGTTTGACTCGTGATCGAAAGCTGCTCAGAAATATCTTTAATATTTTTAATAATTGCCTGAGTTGCTTGAGTATTTTCATTATTGAATGGAATTGGTGTAATTTCGGCCAGTAACATATCATCTCGTATCGTTAGATCTGTTACCGATACGCGCTGTATGCCCTGTACCAAAACTTTAATTCCATCATTTGGTACATTGATGACACGCATGATTGTTGCAACTGTTCCAACTGTATACAAATTATCAGTGTCAATTTCTTGACCCTCTTCCCCTGAATCACGAGCAGAGAGCAAGAGAACGTACTTCTCTGTCTCAACCGCCTGCTTAATGCCATTCATGATTCTATCGTCAAGAACCAAAAGAGGCATAATCATGTTTGGAAAAACGGTAACATTTATTGTTGGTACTACCGGAATAACTTTTGGGACAGTTTCTAAAGAGTGATCTTCTGCGAGATTGATTTCCATACTTCCCCCTTCAAGGTTTTGGTGACTTTCTCCCAATTTCTTTACAGCAGTCTAAGCAACGAGTCTTTGCAAAAACAATAGCTTTACTGTTTTTTCTATATAAATGAGCATCGGTAACTTTTTTTCTTGAAAAAAAGTTACCCAAGACTTATGATTAAAATTCGCAAACGTTCTATGTTTCGATTTTTTTATACAAAGGGCCAAGCCATAGAAACGCAAATTTTTTCTATCAAAAATCTTTCGAAAAGCTTTCTACAGGCTGGCATCACCATAAAAATACTTGATAATGCCTCTTATGAATTTAATGGTAACAAGTCATATGCCATCATGGCACCATCAGGAGTTGGAAAATCAACTCTTTTACACATGCTTTCTGGTATCGATCATCCCTGCTCAGGCTCAATAAGCCTAGGAGATCAAAAAGCTTCCGAGCTTTGTTTTCATAAAAAAACGGATCTTTTAAAAAAATCGATAGGGATTGTCTTGCAGCAATCTTACTTAATAAACGAACTGACCGTAATTGAAAATGTTATGCTCAAGGGCATTATAAGCCATGGACAGGCAGATGAAGATAAAAATCATGCTACTAAGCTTCTTAAAGAAATCGAACTTGAAACCAAGGCTCATGCATTTCCAGAATCTTTGTCTGGTGGTCAACAACAAAAAATTGCTATTTTACGATCAATCTTTCAAGCCCCTGAATTCTTACTAGCAGATGAGCCTACGGGAAACCTAGACGAATCATCTGGCAATCAAATTATCCAGCTACTTTTGCACTATCAAAAAAAATATGCCATGGGCCTAATCATTAGCACCCATGACATAAAAATTGCAAATCAATGTGATATAATTGTGCGAATTGAAAATCAAAAATTAATTTAACTATCTATTCTATTGCGACAAATATCTATCTATTTGCATTCGCTTCAAGCATCTGATGAGTTCTCATCGTTTGAAGCTCTTGTGAATACTCAGGCATCTCTGATAAAAGCTCCGCAAAAAGCTCTAACTTCTCAAGCATTTGGTTCAAAAGTTCTTGCTCAGGACAATTTGTATATTTTTTATCTTTTATAAAAGCAATTTGACGAATCATCTTTTGATAACAAGCAACGCATGGGAACATACTGATATGAACAAATGTTTGACGAGCGTTACGCAGTACGTCTGCGCCAGTGACAGCATCTGCAAGAGCATTCAGTTCTGCATAGGTTGTTAAAATAGAAGCGACTTGAATTTGATTAAATCTTAATTTTTGCTCAGAAGTCCAGTTCCATGGGCATACCCATGAACCATATGAATTATAAAGCGACTGCTCTAAAAACATAACTTCTTTTTTTAATGTTTTACTTGCGATAGTTGCAAGCGCAGAATTATCGACAGTTTTAATATTGTTAATCTCTATGCATCTTGTTAATTGATTGTAGCAGTTACTCACTCGAGAAGAATACTCACCATGCCAGCTTACATCGTAAGCGATTTTTCCAGACAGAGCTAACCCTGCAACAACAAAAACAACACTGTCTTCAATTTCTTGCTTGTTCATCAAGCGAAAATTGACACCAAAAAAATTAAAGACCTTGCTGGTCTTAAGCTGCGCAGAGTAAACGGAACTGTCAAAACATGGCGCAAACAGCATTGCGAGCAATGCTAAAAATAATTTATTTTTTTTCATAAAACCCTTACTTAAATAAGCACTAAAATAACATAAAGTTAATCTTATCAAAAATAGCCTTTTTAGCAAAACAATTTATACTAAATCCCATACTACAAAGCATTAATTTTGCTTAAGCCATATATTTAAAGGTTAACAAAAATGTCACGCTCTATTCTTAAACAAAGTTCTAAAATTGGCGCCTTTGCACTGATAAGTCGATGCATAGCATTTATTCGCGAAATTCTTTTAATTAGATTTTTAAGCGTTGGTGAAACTTCTGATATTTTTTATACGGCTTTTCGAATTCCAAACACCATGCGAAAAATATTTGCAGAAGGAGCTCTGGCTTCAGTACTTGTACCAGCTCTTATCAACGCTCAGCACAAAGATGGTAAGCAAGGCCTCAACCGATTAACCACTCTTTCATTTTTAATAATAGAATCTTTGGTATTTCTCATGTGCCTTGTGATATTTTTTCAAGCTCCATGGTTTATTTCACAAATAGCTCCTGGATTTCCATCTGAAAAAGCTGCTCATTCTGCAGACCTTTTAAAAATTCTAATTTCATTTATTTTATTTTTCTCTTCAAGCTCTGTCTTTGCATCAGCGCTTCAAGCACAATCAAAATTTTTTATTCCTGCTATCGCTCCATCGATATCGAATGTTTTATATGTTGCCGCAATTTTTATTTGCCTACACCTTAATCTTTCGGTTGCAAGCTTTTGCTATCTGATGATTGCATCATCAATACTATATTTTATAACTCATATCTTAGCCTACGCTTACGAAGGCTTTTACTTTCAATCGCCAGACACAGAGACCTGGAAACAGTTCAAAAAAGTTTTGGCACAATTTTTACCATGCTTTTTAAGCGTTGGGATTTTAGAAATTAATCATTTTATAAATACAGGATTTGCCTCATATCTACCAAGCGGGTCGCTAACCCTTTTAAGATATGCGTATCAATTTATAAATATTCCAATAGGAATAATTACCGCATCCCTCGTTACCGTGCTTTTGCCACACTTTTCAAAGCTTCACCTAGAATCTCCAAAAGAATTAGCCTCGCATTTAATTGAAGCCATAAAATTTATCATTTGGACAACTATGCCGATATGTTTTTTGCTTGGTTTTTTTTCAAAAGAAATCTTTCAAACTTTATTTGTCGGTGACCCTGCAGCCATTGCAAAAATTGCAGTCATTCAATCAATCTTTTTGGCTTACTTGATAGGACTACTGTTTTTCTCTTTAAATAAAGTACTTCTAAGCGTTCTTTATGCCCTGCAACTTACTATTATACCTATGCTTTCAACCCTGATGTCAATTAGTATCAACATCGTTTTAAATCAATCACTTATGCAACACTACGGAGCTGCTGGCATAGCCTTTGCATCATCTGTCGCCGCAATTGCTCAAACTATATTTTTTATAGCTTTTTTGCATATGCACCTCAAGCTTACATGGCCAAAAAGTGACTGCTTAGACTTTTTAGCCAGAAGCACCCTGCAGCTCATTACATGCTGCGCAACTTTTTGGGTCTCATATCTTGGAATGTACAAAATAATCAGCCTGATGAACTTCTCGCTAGACCTGTATTTTATAACCGTAAACCAAACATTCTTTTTACAGTCTGTGGGAATATGGATCTGGGTCGGCCCACTAGCGGCTATTTTCTTAGGCCTTTTGCACCTTACAAGAAAATCTTTTGGGATCAAACTTTCATATTTTGATTAAATCAGACAAGCCCAAAGAACAAATATTTTTAAAATAAGCAAAAAAATAAGCACCCTGAGAATTCAGAATGCTAAAAATTGGTTGCGGGGGTTGGATTCGAACCAACGACCTTTGGGTTATGAGCCCAACGAGCTACCAGGCTGCTCCACCCCGCGATATTCAAACTTAATAATTACAGTCTACAGACTTATAAGGTAAAGTCAATCAATAACCCTGTAAAATGCAGATCTGCAACTATTTTTACAAAAAATGACCGCTTTTTTCAAATAACGCTCAAATATGCCCTACGGTGCAAAAACAGACATAATCTTTTGACCGTGGCCACAAATGTGTTATGCTGATTTTACAGTAATAATTCTTTGAAAAAATACCGGGGGCGTACTGGCTTCGACGTATTTATGATGGTTGAGAGTGCATGTCGAGCTTTTGTTGAGTGCTCGTTAATAAAACAGCAAAAATAATAAATGCAGAACTTAAAACTGTGGGCGCAGCTTACTTAGCATTATTCTTAGGAATGTTTGCTGGTATGTTTGTTTCCTTAAGACGCCGTGAAGACGACTATTCTTCATTGTCTTTCGTATTATAAACCATTAGTCCTATCTGCACGATATTAGCTTTTTCATAGTGCAGATGTATAAGAAAAAGACTTTCTTGCAATGCTATGTTACCAAGGCAGCAAGTTCGTATATTTGGTAAATAAACATGTAGTACTTTTGACTTGACTCTCTACGGACATGGGTTCGATTCCCATCGCCTCCACCACTTCACTTTTTTTATACACGTTATAGATAATTTTACAGATCCAGCCAAACTTGGACCATCATAGGAAAAAGTGAAGAGCAAGCTAGCTTTATTTTTTACTGATCAACCAACTTCATATCAATTCTTAAAAGATTTTTCGTAAACTCTTTAAAAAAACAATCTAAATTTTATAAAAAAACTTAACCATTTTGCTGCCAAAACAATCTGGTAATGGACCGATCAAAAATAATTTTAAAAAAAGATTGTTTTTAGATCAAAGCAATCCTTATAGTTATTTTATGATTTTGATGAAGGGTTAGTGGGGAATCAAAATCAGTCGCCAAACTCAATCTCTTGGTAAAAATAAAAACACACAAATCTTGTCAGTCGGTTTATTGTAATAATTGACGAATTTCTATAAAAATATTATAGTCTGGTCAATAAAAGTTAACTTTTAAAAAACTAATTTTATTACAATAAAAGGACTCTCATGAAAAGCACAAAAAAAATACTACTACTTTCAACCATTTCTTTATTTTCAACATCAGTTGCTATCTCAAAAGAAGAAGTACATGTAAGCGCTTCACATAAAAACAAAATCGAATCAGTTATAAAAGAAGAAATTGTTTGCATCAGCGGCAAAGATGTCATGGAAAAATCAGAAGCCGGCGAAGCTTTACAAGCAAAGCTTCACAGCGCACAAGAAGAAGCAGCAAAACCGCTTCAATCTGAAAGCAAAAAGCTAGAAGACAAGCAAAAAGAACTACAAAAAGCTCAAACTGAAGCTCAAAATAGACAACAAGAATTACAAGCTAAAAAAGATGCTCTTGATGCTGATGTGGCAGAATTCGAAAAAACAGCAGCAAACTTATCAGAAGAAGCGCGCAATAAAAAAATTGATCCTTTGCAAGCTCGCGGACAATCACTCATGGATGACAAAAGAAAATTCGACAGAATGGTTCAGTCGCTTGAAGATGAAAGCGTAGAATTTAACCGTATGCAACAAAAGCTACAGGCTGAAGCTAAAAAGGTTGAAGCTAAAATGCAGGCTCTTTATCAAAAAGAAATGGGCGCATTCGATGCAATGGTAAAAGAAACTATTCAAGAAGTTGCTCAAGCACAAGGATGGTATCTAGTTTTAATGCAAGAAGCTTTGGTGTATTCACATCCAAGCAAATCAAAAACAGAAATGATCATTGCTGAGCTTAACAAAAAAACAAAAGCTTTAAATCAAGCAAAAAAACAGGCTATTGAAAAAAACAGCGCTAAAAAAGATACTTCTGCTGTAAAACCAAAAGCTGACTCAACAGACAGCGTAAAATCATATGGTTAATAATCAACCAACTTTTTCAGAAATTAAAGCTATCGTAGGTCTTGGAAATCCAGGACCTACCTATGCTTTTACTCCACATAACATTGGATTTTTAATTCTGGACGAACTGTGCGAGCAAAATAATGGTACCTGGTCTGAAAAAAACAACATGCTTATTTCTAGCATTAAAATAGTTGATAAAAAAAATAACGAGCAAGAAATCCTACTTGTTAAACCACAAACATTCATGAATAATTCTGGTGAGGTTTTAAAACATTTACAAAAGCGTGGGATCAAGCAAGAAAATTTATTTGTCGTTCATGATGAAATTGATTTTCCCTTTGGAAAAGTCACCATCAAACAAGGTGGTAGCGCTCGCGGACACAATGGGCTCAGGTCACTCATCGCTCATGGTGGAGAAAATTTTATACGACTACGTACTGGCGTTGGACGACCAGACAATCCAGCAGAAGTTGGAAATTTTGTCACCAAAAAATTTAATGAGTCCACAGATCAAGTCCACGAACTCATTTCAAAATCAATCGAAATTATTCTAAAAACTATCAATAACTAAACCTAACCTTCGCTTAGGTTAGTAAATCAAATTGCAAATGCGCTGATTTCTGATCTTCAGGCAGAACTTCAGATAGTTCCTTCAAAGCTCTAGGAAGATAATGATTAATCGATCGATAATCCCTATGCCCAATCGAGCTTCCATTCACTGTTAATTTAACCTGAATAACTTGATCACTTTCTAAAAATGTTTTTTTAGAAAACCAAGGAACGTTTGCATCGCTATTCTGTAATTTTTGAATATCTAAAGACTGCATCCAGTCAGACTCAGAATAAAAAGAATAAACTCTTTTTAGAAACAGGCTATTTACATATTCTCTGGTTAGCTCTTGAATTGGAAGACCTAAAAAAACAATTTCTAACTCAACATCTGATCTCAAAAAAGGCAAATAAGAAATCATATTTAATATGACATTTCCACCATGAGAAAATCCAACCAGCCTAACGGCAATGTTATCATAATCACTGCCAAGGCTATCAATTAATTTGTTTAATTGATCGAATAATTTTCGTCCTTCAATTTGTCTAGTTTTTGGACTTAAAATGGTTGAAGGCCATCCATACGTATAAAAAGTATCAACATTCCAAGAGCCATTAGATGCCGCACAAGCATGGGCCAACTTATTAAAATAATAATTTTCTGCAAGCTTTAATGCAAGATTCAATCCTGGCTCTACATACAACCATGGACGAAAGGGAGAGCTTGCATGCATCCATATTTTTTCTGGCCCAGGATTCGTTCCGTGAACCCAAACATTTATTTCTATTGTTTTAGCTTGCGCTAAAAATGCATAAAAAACAGCTACAAAAACAAAGTATATTTTTGTAGCTGTTGATATTTTTCTTCTATTCATAATCAAAATGTTTATTCCCAAGCTCTTTTATTTTAAGGTCTTTGAGCAAGCCAAGCTTTAATGCCTTCAAGGCATTTTAAACCGTTAATAGCTGCTCCACCGCCTTGAACCATCGATTGATTTCCGCCACCAGAAAGATTGCAATTTTCTTGCAGCCAAGTTTTAAATTCCTGCATAGAAACTCTTGAAACCAATGATTTATCTAGCGTGGTCAAAAATATTGTTTTTAATCCATCCGCTTGAATTAAAAAATAAAATCCTGGTTTTTGCTTTTGCAGTTGCAAAGAAATGTCTCGAAAATCATCTAGGCTGTAGCCGTTAAGATCTAAATAAAGAAATGGAATATTATTAATCATTTCTACAGAGTTAGCCCAGCTAGAAATCTGACTTTTTAAGCCAGCAGATTTAAAAACTTTAATTTCTTTTTGCAAGTCTCTTACTTCGCTTCCAAGATCTGTAACAGAATCAATTATTTTTTCTGGCTTTGTTTTTAAATCAAGACATAATTTTTTCATCAATGAAAAATCTTGCTGAAACTCCGCTAAAGCTTTTCGTCCAGTGATTGCAACAATTCGTCTTTGTCCTGCTGCAAGTGAAATTTCTTCTGTAATTTTAAACATTCCAATATCGCCAGTTGCCTTCACGTGTGTTCCGCCGCAAAGCTCTGCTGAAAATTTATCTATAATAATTGCTCGAACATTGTCCATGTTGTACTTGTCACCAAAAAAGGCTGTTACGCCACGAGCTATAGCATCTTTGTAGGTAGTTTGATCTACAACCACAGAAATATTATCCCAAATTTTTTGATTTATTAGTTCTTCAACGGTTTTAATTTCATCTTGTGATAAAGATTTGTGATATGTAAAATCAAATCTTAAATAGTCTGGCGTCACAATCGAACCAGCCTGCTTAACACCATTTCCAAAAATGTTTTGCAATGCTGCTTGAAGCAAATGAGTTGCTGTGTGATTTTTCATAGTGTCAAAGCGAATTTGCTTGTCAACGGTCATGGTGACAAGATCACCAATCATGATTTTTTCCGGTGCTATAATTTTTATAAAAATAGCATCATTAATTTTTTTCAAATCTAAAAGCGATGTGTGCTTGTTTCCAAATTCTACAATACCCACGTCATTAATCTGGCCACCACACGCAACATAAAAAGGTGATTTTTTTGCTGCAATCCAGCAAGTTGCTCCAACTTCAACGCTTTCAGCCAAAACATCATCAACTAAAATTGCAACAATTTCAGAATCCTCATGCAATTTTTGATAACCAGTAAATTCTGTTTTTACCGACTCATCTAAAACGATTTTTCCAGCGCTCGAATCTTTCATTTTTTTACCAGAACGCTGCCTTTGAGCTTCCATGCTTTTTTCAAAGCCTTGCTCGTCAACCACAAATTCCGCCTCAAGCGCAATAAGCTTTGTTACCTCTAATGGAAATCCATAAGTGTCATAAAGCATAAAAGAATAATCGCCAGTTATTAACTTGGTAGAATTATTTTCATGCATATAATCTTGTAAGATTCTTTTTCCACGAACTAAATTGTCTGAAAATCTTTCAATTTCAAGCTTCAGCACAGAAGCTATTCGCTCTTTGTTTGACTCAAGTTCTGGATAAACACTTTTCATGTCATCGACCAAAACCAAAGAAAGTTCAGGGAAAATATTTTCATCTGTTAATTTTTGAGCAAAAAGAGCAGCTCTTCGAATAATTTTTCTTAAAACATAGCCACGCCCATCATTACTTGGCGCACAACCATCTGAAATTAAAAACGTAGAAGACCTTATGTGATCGCCTAAAACATTAAATGATGCACGAATTTCTTCGCTGCTATTTTGATAATTATGACCAGTAAGAGATTCTATTTTATTAAAAATTGATTCAAACGCATCGGTCTCAAACACTGATTCTTTTTTTTGAACAACTAGTGCAAGTCTTTCTAGCCCCATGCCCGTATCAACACCTGTTTGCTTGAGCAAAATATCTGTGCCATCAGCTTGACGACTAAACTGCATGAACACATTGTTCCAGACTTCTAAAAATCTATCGCAGCCGCAATCAGGGCTACAATCTTTGCCTCCACAGCCAACTTTTGACCCACGATCAACAAATATTTCTGTGCACGGACCACAAGGACCAACGTCACCCATTTGCCAAAAATTGCTTTCACCTAGTTTGAAAATTCTATCTTTTGGAATATGCATGATTTCATGCCAAATATCATACGACTCTTGATCGCTATGATGAACCGTTACGTAAAGCTCTGCTGGATTTAAGCCAACCTCTTTAGTTAAAAAGTCCCAAGCATAAGCGATTGCTTCTTTTTTAAAATAATCGCCAAAGGAAAAATTTCCCATCATCTCAAAAAATGTTAAATGTCGTTGCGTAAACCCAACATTTTCAAGATCATTGTGCTTGCCACCAGCGCGAACACATTTTTGAATAGAAACTGCTTTTTTATAGCTTCGCTTTTCATTGCCCAAAAAAACATCTTTGAACTGATTCATTCCAGCATTTGCAAACAGAAGAGTTGGATCCTCTGTTGGAATTAAAGAAGAACTTACAACTTTTTCATGTCCATGACGAACGAAGAAATCAAAAAACTTTTTGCGCAACTCTAGCGATTTCATATTTTACCCGTTAAAACTTTTCTCAAAATGAGGCTTTAATTTTTTATATATTTTTTCTAAATCAACTGAAATTTGTTTGCTATCGCCAATGGTTGTAAAAAAACCAGTGTCTCCTGCGTACCTTGGAACTATATGCATATGAAGATGTTCAGGAATTCCTGCGCCAGCGGCTCGACCAAGATTAGCTCCAAAATTTATCCCTTGACAGCCCAGCTGATCTTTAACTATTTTCATACTTTTTGCCGCAGCACTCATAAGATGAGCAAGTACTGATTCTGGCAATAAATCAAACTCTGACTCATGATTTTTAGGCAGAACAAGAATGTGTCCACCATTATAAGGATAGAGATTTAAGACAATAACCAGGTCGCTGCTTTTAAATAAAACAAATCGCTGCTCATCTGATTCATCTTTTGTAAACAACTCACAAAAAACGCAATCTCCAGATTCTTTTCCACTAATCTGAGAGTGAACATATCGGTCACGCCAAGGAGCATATAATTTATCCATACCACATACCCTTTACTTGCTTACTCTTGCTAGCAGAGTCTATTTTATTGTTTCAAATCACTGATAACATCTTATAATTTTTCTTATTTTTTGCATAGACAAAGTTCCAAGCACCTAAATCATAAATCAGTGGTCCATAAATTTGAAAAAAAAGCTCTTTATGCTAAGCTCTGATCAAATCAAATAGTGTCAAAACAACCATCTATTCGAACTTATAAAGAAATTAAGCAAATGACAAAAAACAAAATCGGCGCCTTTATATTTAGATTTTTTACAACAATCCTTTTAAGCTCATCTTTTATAGTACCAGCACAAAAAATTTGTATTTTAATTCCAGCCTACAATGAGCAAGACCGCATTGGAAAAACGCTGTGCGCATACGCAGATTATTTTAAAAACAAGCCTGAAAAAGTTAAATTTCTTGTCGTCGCAAATGGTTGCAACAAGGATGATAAAACCGTTCAAATTTCTCAAGCCTTAAAAAAAACCTATAAAAATATCGACGTGATAAATCTTGAAAACGGCGGCAAGGGCTACGCTTTAAAAAATGGATTTTTATGGGCACTTAAGAAAAAATTCGACTTAATTGGATTTGTAGATGCTGACATGGCAACACTTCCAGAGCATTTTTATGACCTTATCGAAGCTTGTAATCAAGGTTACGATGGCGCAAATGCAAGCCGTTATGCAAAGGGTGCAAAAATTTATCCTGAAAGACCGCTCATTAGGCTAATCGGAGGGAAACTTTACAACTGGGTCCTTCGCAAACGATTTGGATTTACCTGCAAAGATACACAATGCGGAGCTAAAATTTTTACACGCGATACCATTGCAAAAGTTGCTCCACAAATGGAAGAAACTGGCTGGTCATGGGAACTTGAATTTTTTTACCTATGCCAACTTGAAGGCAAAAAAATAAAAGAAGTGCCAACCGTTTGGAGTGATCAACCCGGAAGCCACTTAGAAATTTCTACCAAAATAATTAAAGAGTTTACTTCTGCGCCTGGCCGCATCAAACAACGTCACGCGGCAAAAAGAAAAGCTCTGCACAATGCTCTAAAAAAAGAAAAACGCCTTTCAAAAATTAACAAAAAAAGCCGGTCATTTTAACCTAGTCCTGAAAACTTTCTGGCTGCACATTACGCGTTGTCCAATAATCATCTCCATAGCTTACCGTAAGCTGCTGACCTGCAGCAATATCTTTTTGCGCTATGTAACACACATGCAACTTGCCATCAGCAATCAAATAAACCGCCCTTGTGTTTGGATCTTTTGCATGATTTATAAATCGTAGCTCATTACCGCGGTATTTCCCGTCAAGGATTAACCGATCCCCGCTCGGTACCATTGCTCCATAATCCCAAGCAAACTCAGTATCTTCAAGCGCTTGTCCTGAGCACACTTCGCCAGCATATGTACCAATAAAATCGCCTGACTTTATAAACATTGTCGCAAAAATACCATGCCCAACTTTTTTTGAAATAAGCGAAATATACATAGAAGCTAGCTTTTTATTTTGTATGTCATTTCGATATTTTTCAGATAGCTCTAAAATGTTTTTGCTATCAGATTTATAATGCGCAGAATCTTTTGGATCAGGTAGCTCAGACGGTGCACACTTTATATCCATAAAATTAATATACTGACAGCCAATTGATTTAAAGAAATCACGCTTTTGTCTTTCACTTGCGTACACTTTATGGTCCTTTTGATTTTCAATTGTATCATCACTGCAATCAAAACCCATTTCAACATCATTTAACATTTCACTGATAAGCCCAGGCTCTTGAGCATCCAAAGCTTTGCAAGGCACAGCTCGGTTAACTTGATTTTTGCTAATAAAAATAAAAAAAAGCCCAAAAACACCAAAACAAATACTGATTTTTTTTAATCGAATCATAATTTTCTCCTTTTTTATTTAGACCCATTTTTCAGTAATTTCTCGCACTTTTTTATCGTACTCACCAGCACTTTTTTTACTAATAAACCCTTGTAAGACCGTATGAATTAAATCAACTATCTGCTCGCAGTCTTTTGCGGTTGCCCCACGAGTGGTAACTGCAGCAGTACCAATTCGAATACCGCCAGCAAGAAGCGGTGAATTTGTATCCAAGGGAATAGCGTTTCGATTTACAAAAATTTCAGCTTTTTCTAAAATCTGTTCTACTTGTTTTCCAGTCAGATCAAATGGCCTAACGTCAATTAAAAACAAATGAGTATCTGTTCCGCCAGAAATAACTTGGTATCCCAATTTCACAAACGACTGAGCCATAATTTGTGCATTTTTTACAACCTGCTTTTGATACTGTACAAATTCTGACGATTGCGCTTGCTTACACGCAACACCCTTTGCAGCAATAACATGCATAAATGCGCCACCCTGAATTCCTGGCATAACAGCTCGATCAATCATGCTTGCAAACTCTTTTTTGCATAAAATTACTGCACCGCGTGGACCACGAAACGTTTTATGAGTTGTCATCGTAACAAAATCAGCACATGGAAAGGGAGATGGGTGAATTCCTGCCGCAATAAGGCCTGCAATGTGTGCAATATCAGCTAAGAAGTAGGCACCAACCTCTTTTGCAATTTTTGAAAATCTCTCAAAATCGATAATTCGAGAATAGGACGAAGCGCCTGCAATAATTAATTTTGGGTTATGTTTTTTTGCCAAATCAAGAACTTGATCATAATCAATCAGCCCGGTTTTTTCATCAACACCATATGAAATAATATTATACAGCGATCCTGATAAATTAACGCTATGGCCATGGGTTAAATGCCCACCAGCAGAAAGCTTCATACTTAAAATAGTATCTCCCGGCTTGAGAACCGCAAAATAAACTGCAAAGTTAGCTTGTGATCCAGAATGAGGCTGAACGTTTGCATGCTCAGCACAAAACAACTCTTTAAAGCGCTCAATTGTCTCTTTCTCAATATCATCTACAAATGCACAGCCGCTGTAATAACGAGCTCCCACATTTCCTTCAACATATTTATTTGTCAAAACAGAACCGGTCATGCTCATTACTTCCTTAGAGGCATAATTTTCAGAAGCAATCAGATTTATTCCATGTTGTTGACGTTTGCTCTCTAGGTCCAATAGCTCAAATAAAATATCTTGTTTTTTCATACATACTCCACAAAATCGCAGTCATCAAATCTCATGACAACTTAGCACAAAATTTGTCCGTGTTTACTTTTTTTATCGATTTTTCTATACTTATAGAAGTATAAAAATGATTAGAGCGCGTTTGGCAAGGAGTTCATCCATATGATTTCAACAACAGATTTCAAAAGAGGCAAAAGAATCCTCTTCCAAAATGAACCTTACATGGTTATCGAATTTATCTCGGTAAAACCAGGAAAAGGTGGAGCATACATCAAAACAAAAATGAAAAACATGATCACTGGATTAATTCGAGAAGAAACATTTAGATCTGGTGAAAAATTCGAAGATCCAGGACTAGAGTACAAAGATATGCAATATCTTTATAATGAAGATACAATCTATCATTTTATGGATCTTGCTTCTTACGAACAATACGCTTTTAATAAAAATCAAATTGAAGAAGCTATGGATTTCTTAAAAGAACAAGAATCTTACAACATCATGTATTTTCAAAATAAGCCAATTGCGGTTACCCCTCCAATGTTTATGGACCTGCTCGTAACAGATGCACCTCCTGGACTTAAAGGAAACACTGCTCAAGGTGGTGCAACAAAGCCAATCGTTTTAGAAACGGGAGTTACCATCCTTGCACCTTTGTTTATCAAAGAAGGCGACATTTTAAAAGTTGACACACGAACCAAAGAATATATTGAGCGGATTAATAAATAATGGAAAATGATAAGCCCGCACCTATAGAAAATCCTATACCTCAGCCAGAAAATGCTTGTGAAACACTTGATCAAGTTATTCAGTCTAGGCGCAAAGTTAGATCGCTCGTGTTTCATATTTTATATGCAGTTGATGCATTAGATTATGAAGTTTCGGCTAGTAGCGTTGCTGAAAAATTAAATAGCGAATACGAAACGGATATTCCATTAAATGGGGATATTGTAAATACCGTTGTTGGAATTACTCAGCACAAACAAGAGCTAGACAATACGCTTATTCCATTTTTAGAAAACTGGAAATTTGAACGTATCGGAAAATGCACTCTTCTTGTTTTGCGCTATGCAATTTGGGAAATTTTATATACGCAGACCTCGCACAACATTATTCTAAATGAAGCAATTGAGCTTGCAAAATGCTTTTCTGAAAAAGATGCTTATAAATTTGTAAATGGAATTCTAGATAAAATTTCTAAACAATACAAAAGTAAGCACGCTGTAATTGAACCTGAAGAGCCACAACCTGAAGATGATGAAGACGATGAAGCCGACTATGAATAACTACTCTGAAAAAACATCTACCCTTGTTGCATTTTTGGCTATTAGTGCATTTGTATTGTTTCTTTGGAATTGTCCAACAATAAGAAATGCTCAAATAGGTTGGTATTCTTTTTGGCTAAATTTAAATCCGCTGTATTATTTAATTCCAGTATGGATATGGCTTCGTTTTACATATCTTTCTGATTCAAAAAAATAATCTTTATTTTCAATCAAAATAAAGACCTGATCAGCTTTAACAAAAAGAGGCATGAGTCTATCTGACTCATGCCTCTTTAGTATTTTAACTCAAAAAATCTAAAAAAGATTCATGCTAATTTTATTTTCGTTTTTCTGGAATAGATCTAACTTTTTTATCTTTAAAAAACTGCTCGCACATTTCATCAAATACATCTTTTATTTGTAAGCGCTCCCAGTAGGCATGCGATTTAATTTTCTCAAGATACTCCTGTTTAAGTATAAACGTTGCGCGAATTAAATCTTCCTGTAGCCCTCTTTTTGCAGCAGGAATAGCATAATCGAAACTATTTTTAAACAGTGGCATAGTCTTAGCTTTTCCATCTGGCTGCTCAGAAATCCACTCAAGGCCTTTTGGAATTGTGCCCAATCTTTTTTTCATGACGATCCCTTATCTTTCAAGCATTTTTTCTTTAATTACAGGCATTGCCATATTTTTAATATCTCGATTAATAAACTCTTTGCTCAGCAAATCATAGTCATAGCTTCCTGAACAGTTTTCATTGTATTCAAAGATAGTTTTTCCAAAGCTTGGGGCTTCGGCAACAGCAATGTTTTCATGAATTTTAGTAGCAAATAAACCTTTTTCAAACTTATCTTGCAAGCACGAAAGTACTTCATTATGAATATTTCTACGATTGAATCGAGTGCAAACTACTCCACAAATTGCAAGCTGTGGATTCATACTTTTTTGCAAGCTGTCGATAGTGTCCATAAGCTGAGAAACTCCTTGCAGCCCAAAAAATTCTGGCTGAACAGGGATCAAAACTTCATCACTTGCCACAAGAGCGTTTATAGTCATGAGGCCAAGGCTTGGCGGGCAATCGATTAAAACATAATCATAATACGCATCAACATCTTGGAGCATTTGTTTTAAAAGAAGCTGTTTATTTGGAATAGCACGAACAAGCTGATCAAATCCAGAAAGTGCAATAGTTGCAGGGATAAGATCAAGAGTCATTTTTTTATTTTTGTTTTTTATTTCTCTAGAAATTAGCGCGTCTTGTATATTACATTGGTTTGTTAAAAGCGCAAACAGATCACACTCAACATCATTTTTTTGCTTACAAACTACACCAAGTGCCGATGTTGCGTTACCCTGCAAATCTGCATCAATAAGTAAAACTTGCTTGCCAGCGCGCACAAGGCCAGCTGCTAAATTTACAGATGTGGTTGTTTTTCCAACGCCACCCTTTTGATTCATTACTGAAATAATTTTCACAGACTCTCCTTTTTATAAAATGATTTCATATCCTCTAAATTCACTAACATGCTCATTTTTGTAAATCAATATTTTTTATATTTTTCAAAATCATATAAATACAAGAAATACAATAAAAACCAAATATCCATTGTAAAACCAGTAATCAATGTATACAAAGCAACAGGCCTTCTAGATCAATTAGCCAATAAAGCTAAAGCTCACCACCTTTGTCTGTTTTTTGCGTCCTGAAAAAGGCCATGGTTGCCAACCAATGAACTTTTTTATCTAAATCAAGCAACCTTTTTTGATCATGTTGAATTTCATAAACAGGTAACTCATGATCAAAAAAAGATATCATCCCTGGAAAATTAAAGGTAAATTTTTCAAAATTTTGTAATTTTTTATTAGAAAAATACTCTTCTATTTTTAAAATATTTTTTGCAATCGAAGGGTGATGTAGCTGGCTATGATTTGGATGCTCTTTTTGAAACATAACCGAAATGTTCACAATTCGATCACTTTGAGCAAAGCAACGATCGCAAGAAAGATTAATTGGCTGAACATAGTCTCCAAACGAAAATAAGTTGTAAAACTTACCAACAACTGACATATCGGGATAGATTTCTCTTGTCATGTCAACAGGACACCCCAGTGCGTAAAATTTAGCGACTTTAAAGAAATTAATCCTCCTTGAAATACTTTGAGCTATAATTTTTGAGGCAAGGATTCCAACTGTAACGCCGTGACTATGTCCTATCAAAATTACAAAATCATAAACTTCGATTTTTTTTGCTAATTCTTGAGCCGCCTCAACTTGGGCAAGGTACCCTAATTTTCCAGACCACGAAAATGAAACTATTTCATCAACAAGTCCCAACTCAAAATTGCAACTTTGAACCGATTTAAAAAAGTCTCCATGTGGCTTGTACCAAGATTCATCCTTTGCCCAAGTTCCATGAATAATAATACAGGCTGACTTTGTATACAAAGTAGAGGAGGTGTTCAAAGAAAACAGAGCAAACATCGTAACAAGCAAGCTAAATCGAAACATAGAAACCTTTAATATCAATATTTTATTAAAAAACAATGCCAAATATCTTGGCAAAAACCTTGACACTTTTTTGTTCTTTTGCTGTTATCTTCATTATTATTATCACAAAACAAGGAATTAAATGACAAGTCGCAGCCTATTTATAATGCTATCAATATCTACACTTCCAAGCATAATCAATACATATAACATTGGATACAATGGAAATGACGCAAATGTCTCATATGAAACAAGCTGGGGTAAAGAGCGTTTCGTAAAAGAAGATTACATTAAATATTTTCCATACTACAAAAAACATATTGAAAACATCACAGCCATGCCGCTATCTTTATCAGAAATTCAAACGCTTCCACATCCATACTCAACACTAAAAAAAGTTCTTCCTTTCAATCCGTTTGGTATGTATTTTAATGCTGCGTTTATGCACAAACTTTTTGAGCACAATGACATCGTTAACGTCGTAGAAATTGGATCCTATTTTGGTGTTTCAACACGACACATTGGATCACTTCTTCCAGAAAATGGAAATCTATTTGCCATTGACGATTGGGCATATTTCGCAGGAATGTATGAACAGTTTTTAAGCAATATTGTTTCAAGCGGACTAGAAAATAAAATCACACCAATAAAACAAAAATCACAAGATGCAGTTTCAACGATCACAAAAAACATTAAGTATTTTGACTTAATTTATATCGATGGTGATCATGAAACAGAAGGCGTATTAATGGATATGTATTTGTATTTCCCTCTTGCTGGCGAGCACGGCATTGTTTGTGGAGACGACTGGCTACTGACAACTGTTAGAGAAGCTGTGGTAGAGTTTGCGCAAGAAAATAATCTAACGGTTTATGGTGCTTGCAACTTCTGGTTCTTGAAAAAAGAAGGCGGATTTGAAATCAAATCTCACCTAGATGGGCAGGACGAAATCTGGAATTTTTAGTAATTTTTTTTAAAAGTTATACTACATCTCTACTTTAAAAAACTTTCCAAAGTAGACTCAAACAATATAATTTTAAATTTAAGATCAAAAAGAAAAGGGTGCTAAGATAGCACCCTTTTCTTTGAAATCACTTTATAAGTAATTGCCTAACAGCAACCACCAAAAAATATTTTCAGTTCACGTGCAGCACTCGTTAAAGAGTCTGAACCGTGAGCTGCATTTTCATCTAAGCTTTTGCCAAACAAAGCACGAACTGTGCCAGCCTGTGCGCTTGCTGGGTTTGTTGCACCCATCAAATCACGCCATGCTAAAACAGCGCCGTCTTTTTGTAGTTTCATAACAATCACTGGAGATGATGTCATTGTTGCTACCATACCGTTGTAAAAAGATCTTTCTTTGTGCTCAACATACAAGTCATCAGCTTGCGCTTTAGTCATTGTAATTTTATCAAGACGCACAATTTTAAAACCAGCCGCTTCAATCATATCAATGATTTTACCGCTATTGTTTTCTGCAACCGCATGAGGCTTAATAATCGCAAATGTTTGTTCCATGTTTTAACTCGCTTCGATTATTTTCTTGATTTTTTCTTTTTGTTTTCTTTTTCTTCACCGTATGATTCATCTTGTTGACGAGCTGCATGCTTTTCAAGCTCGATTTGCAACGAAGATTTCATACGAGGCGCCATAGAAGCTTTTTGATCGACATAGTCGTCTTCTTCTACTTTTGGCGCTTTTTTCTTAGGCTGTTGTTGCTGTTGTTGCTGTTGTTTTGGAGCAGGTGCTTGATGATGCTGTTGCTCTTCTTTTGTTTCTTCAAGCTTCAAGCTTAAACCAATCTTACGCTCACCAGCGTTGATGTTAACAACACGAAGCTCATAAGTTTGACCAACTTCAACAGGGCTTTCTTTGCGTTGCTCTAAATCAGAATTATAGATCAATCCTTCAACTTTATTTGAAAGTTTGACAAATGCACCGTAGTTACCAATTTTGGTTACTGTGCCCATAACTCTTGATCCAATAGGCATATCTTTTTCAATTGATTTCCAAGGATCAAGTGAAAGTTGTTTGATACCAAGAGCAACTTTTTTGTGATCTTCATCAACTGAAAGGATGACCGCTTCAACTTCTTGGCCTTGTTTATATAGATCACTTGGATGTGCAATATGCTCAGTCCATGATAAATCTGAAACGTGAACCAATCCGTCAACGCCTGGAATAATTTGAACAAAAATACCGAAATCAGCAATATTGGTAATTTTACCTTTAATGCGATCTTCTTTTTTGTAATTTTCTTTGATTGTTGTCCAAGGATCTTTTGACAACTGTTTGATACTCAAAGACATTCTTCTGTTTTCAATATCTAAAGATGCTACAAGCACTTCAATTTCTTCACCAACTTTAAATCTGTCTTTCAAGTTTGAAATACGATCAGTCCATGAAATTTCTGAAATGTGTACCAATCCTTCAACGCCTCTGCGAATTTCAACAAATAGACCGTAATCAGCAATGCTTGCAACGTGTCCTTTGATGATTGAGCCAACTTGAATCATCTTGTCAATATCTTGCCAAGGGTTGTCGCCAAGTTGTTTCATTCCTAGAGAAATTTTGCTGTTATCTTTATCAATAGAAAGAACTTTTACCGTAACATTTTCGCCAATTTTCACCAATTCACTTGGATGAGAAATTCTGCCCCATGTCATATCAGTAATGTGCAACAATCCATCAACTCCACCAACATCAATAAATACACCATAGTTTGTGATATTTTTCACAGTACCCATGATAACTTTATCAACTTCGATAGTATCAAGAATTTGTTTACGAGATTTATCACGACACTCAGAAAGGTATTTTCTGCATGAGATGATAATGTTGCCACGTTTTTTGTTAAGTTTAACGATCTCAGCAATAATTGTTTTACCAACAAAATTGTCAAAATCAGTAACGCGGTATAAGTCAACTTGTGATCCAGGCAAGAACGCCGGAACGCCAACATCAACACTAAGTCCACCTTTAACTTTGTGAGTGACCACACCCTCAACCGGTTTTCCTTCTTCGAACAACTTGGTAATTCTATCCCAAGCGCGAACTGTTTTTGCATTTTCATAAGAAAGAACAACATCACCATTAACGTTTTCAAGTTCGTCGATGATAACTTCGAGATCTTTGCCAACAGCAATTTCTCTCATTTCTTGTTCTGAAAATTCATACAAAGGAATGATACCGTTTGATTTGTATTTGATATCAACAAGCACACCGTTTGAATCAATTAATATAATTTTTCCGGTTACCAATTGACCAGAATTATATTTACTAACTTCACTTTCAAACAGGTCGATCATTGACTGTTTTTGCTCTGCAGAAAGAACCATATCGTCCGATGAAGGAACAATGTAGGCTTTCGCAAACTGAATTGGTTTTATACGCTCTTTTGACATATTTTTTTCGACACAATTTTTATCTTCCTAAAAATTGCAAAATGTTATTAAAAATAAGATTATTAAGTCTTTGTAAAGATATCAGATTTTATCTAAATTTTCAAATTTTGAGCCTAAACAAGGGCTTTTTTTAAGAGTTAAAGAGCTGAAGCACTAGACCTATTTTTTTCCAAGTATTGACTTGCTCCCTTGGTCAGAGCCATGACAGACAAAAGTCCGCATCGTAATCGATTTAAGCCAAGCCTTGTTCCAAGCAATTTTTCAACAAGCTCTTCATCGAGCTTCGCTACTTCATGCAAATCCATTCCAACGACAAATTCTGTAAGCTTTGAAGCCATGGCCATGCTTAAAACGCATCCAGATCCCTCAAATCTCATTTCTACTATTTTACCATTTTCAATAATTCCACAGATTTTAACACTGTCGCCACAGGAGGGGTTGTGTTCATCTGAAAAAAAATCTGCTCCATCTAAAATACCGTAATTTCTAGGGTTTTTAGAGTGATCAATTAAGTCTTGTTTGTACAAATCTTGATTCATGTTGTTCATATGCTCTCAATCACGAAATAACGACAAACAATTTTGCAGTTACTTAAAATTATTGCTTTTAGCTAACCATTTTTTTTAAACTACCCTGAAATAGGTAGAACAATATTATATCAAAAATAGGGGATTTTATGAAAAAACTTATTCTATGCTCTTTCCTTATATCAATCTTTAATCTAGCAGCTTTTTTAAACGGCTCCGATTCTTCAAGAGAGGGCAGAAAAGCTTATGCTCAAGGCGATATAAGTCCTGATTTTATACCAAGCCCTTTCTGCTTAAGCCCTCGAAGAGAAGAAAGCAAAAGAGCTTTTCAAATAGACCTTTCGCCAGAGCTTAATGAACTCACAATTAGTTCATTAAATAACGAACTAGACAAATCAGAGCTTAGCTGCACAATGGCAATGTCACCATCCTGCCAAAAAAAACTACTTAAAGCTCATGTAAAAAACAAAAACTATCCAACTAGCCCATTTATCAAACAAGAAAAACCAACCCTAAATCAACTAAGGCTTCTAGATTGCGTAGAGATTTCCTTAATATCTAGCGCAGCAGCAGGAGCTTGTTATGCAACCTACAAACAATCCGGTGTAATTCTTAATGCTCATAATTTTTTTCAGCCACAAAAAAGATTTATTCCTGGAATGGAAAGTGCAGCAATAGGATCTGCGCAACTTTTATATGCTGGCGTTTCAAGCGCTACTGCACTTATCGCACTATCAGCAATTGCATACAAAATAAACAGAATGGTGCATGCTTCTTGTAGATATAAGCTAGAAAATCAAAATAGAGATTTTGCTCAGCAAGTAGAAAAACTATCTGAAGACTTTCAAGCTTACCAAGTAGCAACAGATCACATCTTCAACACACTGCTAGAAAAGATAACCAAAGCCGACAAATCTCACCGAAGGCTCGCTATGCAAACCCAAGAAGGTTTTATTTTACAAAGTCAACACATTGACAGCGCAAATAAGGCATCTGTTTCCACCTATGAAGCTTTACGAATTTTAGCAGAGACTCAACAACCACGCGCCGCATCCCTTTCAATCAATTCATCACCAGTGCCATCACTGTCCACCTCCCTACTGTCCGGCCAACTGACCACAGCCCTTAATCAAGCACAGTCAGCAGTTAATCAAATAGCGCAAGAGCACTCAAAGCGCGCAACGCCAGTCATTGATATTTCCCAAGAAATAACCCCAATAGCTCCAATTCAGTCGATACCAATTAAACCAAAAAAAATAAAATCTGGCGGTTGCTGCTGCTAGAAATAGACTTTTTATCAAAAAAAAGGGCGCTTTAAACAAGCGCCCTTTTTTACAAATTCTTAAATTAAGAAATTGTTTTTAGTAAGATGATTTTTTCTTTGAATCATGTGATTTTTTAGAATGCATATCTTTTTTTGCATGATCTTTTTTCATTGATTTTTTTTTGTCATCTTTTTTCATATGATCTTTTTTCATATGTTCTTTTTTAACAGGCTTGTTTTCATCTTTTTTAGATTTTTTACAGCCAGTTACAACTGTTAACAAAGCAAATGCAGCAAGTATACTCATGAATTTTTTCATATTATTCCTTTTTTAAAGAATGCTAAACGATATCACTGCAAGCACTCTAAAAAAAAATATTTTCTTTCTTTTTCAAGAGAATCATTTTATTTTGCATATAAAATCAATCAGAATAGTAAAAAGCTAAAAACTTTTTATTGATTTTAGCTTTTTAATGTTCTTAAAAATTAAGGTTGTGGCGCGTCCGGGAGATTTGAGCGATCATTTTTTTGCTGATTATTCGACACAGCAGTACCATCACTAGTAATAGAAGCGCACCCTCCAAGAAAACTCAACAAAAATAATAGCCCAAAAACTTTAATAACATTTTTCATACTCAAACTCCTTTTTAATTTAAAAACAATCGATTTAATCGTACGTTCAACATAGCAAAAAATGACATTTTTTCAAAGACTTGCTCTAAGATTGTTTACCATTAAAAAATCGGCATTTTCATCTATTTTCATAAATGAATAAACCATGCTCGCGATCTTCCTTGCTGCTTTTCCAGCAATTTTAAAACCACATCTTTTATAAAATCTTAAAAGCTTTTTGTCGTTATTTTTTTTAGTTTCATCGTCTGGCTTGCAAATTCTATTATCAACTATCTCAAAAGAGCCAGGCTGAATATAAACTTTTTTGGCTCCAAGGCTTTTGATATAATCACACGAATGATTTAAAAAAACTCGCCATAACCATTGTTTCTATGCTCTGTGTAGATATATAAACTATAAAAAACATATGCCCTAGAACCATGGATTTTATAAACAAACAAAAACCCAACAGAACTATCACCATGAAAGAAATTTATTTTAAAAAGCTTTTTTCGTTTCCCCCTCGCAGTAAAATCAACCCTTAGGTTTTCTTGCGAAAAGACTTGAGAGGAAAACAGTAAAAAAATAACCGCTGCAGCAATTTTCATAAACCAACTATACCCTATGGCTCCAGGACCTATAAAACAGTAGTCGCAAAAAGAGAAAATGTTTTATTTGTTTTATCTTTTTGCGACTACTAAAATAGTTCTTAAATTCTGCCGATTCTAACGCAAACTAATTTTTCACTGTTTAAATATTTCTTAACAGACTCTTTCATTCTATTGATATCGATTGCACGAATGGTATCAATTCGATTTTCAAAATAATTTTCAGGCAATTCATACTTTTGTAAAAACAAGAAGGTTGATGCCATGTTTTCATTTGAATCAAAAAGCGTCGGAAACGTATTTATAACAACTTCTTTTGCTTCATCAAATTCTTGATCTGTAATCGTATCAACCGCACTATCAAGACAATTTGCTATGGCATCTTGAGCTTCTTGCAAACGATCTTTTGAAACAATTGTTTTAATAAAAATCATACCTGGCTGTTTTCCCGAGCCAGAAACAACCGATCCGCCAATCGTGTAAAAAAGACCGCTTTGTTCACGCAAATCAAATAATCTAGAGCTCATTCCACCGGTTAAAATTTGATTAAAAACTAGCAAGTCATCGTAGAGTGGATCGAGCCGATCAACTGACAAACCAGCAAAAACAACAGCTACTTGATCTCGGTTTTTTTCAATGCTTATTTCTTCTTTTTTCACCGGCAAAATAGCTGGATAATCCAAATCTGCTATGAGGTTACCAGCCCATGAAGACCCGAGCGAATTTTCTATAGATTCAATAAGAGTTTCTGGATTAAAATTTCCAACAATTGATAAAATTGCCTCCTGGGGAGAAATCATATTTTTATAATAATTAACGCATTCTTGAGGGGTTAAACTATCAAGACTTTGCTCGCTACCCCAGGCCATATTTCCGTATGGATGATTGCCATAAATTTTTTCTGAGGCCACCTGAGAAATACACTTGGTCGGAGTGTCCCAAAATTGAACAAGCTGTGACTTTGTTTTGCTTCTTATTCTATCAAAGCTCTCAGCGCTTAATGTTGCATTCTTAACGATCTCACCAAGAAGCTCCATTCCTTTTGAAACATCTTGCGAAAGCATAGTGATTAACACTTGTCCTGGATTTGATGAAATTGAGATTCCATACGACTCAGCATGCTGGGTAAACAAAGAGCCTGGATAGGCAGAGGAGCCTTCGAGCATCATCTTAGAAACTATATACCCAATGCCGTGTTTTCCAGCTGGATCATGGTGATGATTTGCCTTTAAGCTTAAAATGCATTCAACCAAATCAACATCAGCATTGTGATGAAAGAGAACCTGTAAGCCATTTTTTAATGTGACTTTTTTTGCAACAGGAGAGGGCTTTTTTGCTAGCTTTTCAACATTAATGGTATGGACATATGACCCATCAACCACATCTGATGTGCGCTCTTTTCCAAATAAAATTTTAGTGTCAAGCTCATCAGAATCTTCTTGTAGTTTTTTCAAATAACCAAGCTCTGACTTTGGAGCTTGTATGATTTTTCCCTCATGGCATAAAGTCGGTCTAAAATATTCTTTTAAAAGACTTTGAACCTGATTTGAAGCATCATCTTTTTCATAGTTACAATAGGTAAAAGGATACTGTTCATCGCCCGTTGCAGTAAAAGATTTGCCAATTGCATAGGCTTGTTTTTGCACATCTTCAAGCAAGTCTTGATAATCAACTTGTGCAAGCTTTAACGCTCTTTGCAGCTCAAAATCAGGAATTCCGTTTTCAGACAAATCACTGATTTCTCGTAAGATAATTTCTTTAATTTGATCAATGCCTGATTCTTTTTTAGGCTTAAATTCGATAAAGAAAATTTCTCTATCGAATAAATCGTAGCTCATAGCGTGGATCGAGATTGCAATCTCAAGCTCATCAACCAAAATTTTGTGAAGTCGAGATCCTTTTCCGTTTGTTAACAGGTAGGCCAAAAGATCATACAAAAATTCTTTTTGTGCCGTAGCTCCAGGCAAAACAAATGCCAACATACAAGTTGCTTGCGCAACATCTCGATAAATTGTAATTGATTTTGCTTGCAAATCCTCATCAACGAAAAAGTCAGGCTTTTCAATGTCTGCACCTCTGACAATGTTTCCAAATGCTTTTTGCGCTTGTTCGAAAGCATCTTGCACATCAATATCACCAACTATTACAAGTGCAGCATTTTGCGGGATATAATATTTTTTATAAAAATTAACGAGTGTTTGTCTTTGCAAGCTCCATAAATCTTGTTTGTACCCAATGATAGGGTAGTGATACGGATGCGACTCAAAAATGTTGGTTACAAGACTATCTGCAAGAGTCCAAGAAAAATCATCTCGATACATTTTAAGCTCTTGAATAACTGCTTTGACTTCAGAGTTCATATGCTCTTGATCAAAAGTACAATTCTGCATGCAGTCTGCAAAAACAGGTAAAACCTTTGCCCAATTTGCAACAGGAAGATCAAACAGATACCCAGTGTAATCATAAGAGGTAAAAGCGTTGGCATACCCCGATAATTTCTGCGTGATCATGTTTATATCTGACTCGGTAAGCAAATCCTTAGTGCCTTTAAAAATCATATGCTCAATAAAATGAGCCATTCCTTTTTCACCATTTACTTCATGCTTTGATCCGACATTGTACCAAAGCTGTAACGAAACTTTTGATGATTGTTTTTTAGGGCAGACCAAGATGGTCAAGCCGTTTGATAGGGTAAATTTATGAACTCGCTTATCTATATTTTTCATTTTTTATTCTTTTTTTAAAATTAATTTTTTCTTGTTTTAAGCTTATTTATTTGCCTTTAAGTCTAGAGAAAAAATCATTTTTTGCTATAATTAATCCACTATGAAAACTTCTTTTGACTTCTTTTACGCAGTTCCTTTTCCACATGTCATTGCAACAATAACCGTAGCAACGGCTCTATCAATTCTGGCAATACTTTCTGGCTACTGGATGGCAATCCCTATTGCCTATGCTGCGCTGTTTTTTTATACCGCATTTGAGCAAAAGCAGCACCAAAGCTTTGTTTTAATTTTATGCATGTTGTTTTCAACCGGTGCATTTTTACAAATCAAGCAAATGCGCAACAATTATAATTCTCAGAGCGAATTGCTACACAAGTCTCTCACCCTACAAGGGGTTATATGCCAAATAAATAATTCAAGCCTGGCAAAAGAACAAACAACAATTTTGTTGCACGCAACAAGCGCAACAAACCACGAATTAAAAGAATCAAAAATATCAAAAAATATTTTAATCTACGCACCAACCAAAAGAACTTTCCGGCTGCAAGAAGGGCAAACAATTGAAATAAGCCAGATAAAACTAACTAAGCCAGAAGTTGGATGCGAGTACGAATCGTACCTTATAAAAGAAAATATTTGGGCCTCTGCATTTATAGCATCAAACAAGATTATCATTAAAAATGATGCCGGGCTGCCAATCCATAAAAGATATTTTAATCTTTTTACATCACAGCTAAGCAAACGTGCCACTAGCCTTTTTAGCCCACTGTTTCTAGGAAGACGAGAAAAAAACTTAGATACTGTTGCAATGCAACACAACTCCATCTACCTTGGAATTGCGCATCATATGGCACGCTCCGGAATTCACCTAGTAACCATTTTTGGATTGCTCATGACATGCCTGCACTACCTAAGAATTAGGCACTCATATAGATATTTTCTGGGAACACTTCTATCAATTGGATACTTTGAAATAACCTACCCCAGCATTTCATTTGTTCGTGCTCTATTCATGATTCTTTTTCAAATGTTTAGCAAAATGAACAAGTTTACCTACTCAAGTATCCACGCCTTAACAACGACAACCTTAATAATTCTTATGCACAACCCGCTTCAAATTCTATTTCTAGATTTTCAGCTGAGCTTTGGGGTCACATACATTATCATATGGCTTTTTAGAGCTAAATACTCAAAAACAGTTGCCTTTGCTCCTGCAAGCTTTATACGATCCTAGTATAAATAATTTTTCACCATACGCGCTTATTAAAAAAGGAGCCATATGAAGCACTATGCAAAAAAAGCAAAAATCTTTACCCTATGCATTTTTACCATGCTGCAAACAGATTTGTCACACGGTCGGTTAGACCCTAGGCTTATATCAACAGATGAGCTCTTTGAGCTTGCCATAGAGTCACAAAAGGAAGACTTTTATACAGAAAAAGATTGCGCAGAAATACGCTCAATACATTCAAAAAAGCCGCTAACTTTTATGGTTTACATGGCAGCCGATAATGACCTTCATTACTTTGCATGGAAAAACCTAAAGCAACTAGAATCTATTGGTTCTAATGAAAACGTAAACATTGTTGTTCAGCTAAACACACCTGGAAACTCAAGCCCTACAAGACGATATGTGGTAAAGGCGGGAAGAAAACTACTGGTGCTCGGAGAGGACTCTCCAATGCAAAAACTTAACAGCGGAAGCCCGAATACTCTGATCGACTTTGTAGCATGGTCTGCTTCACACTATCCAGCAGATGAATACGCTTTAATTCTTTGGAATCATGGATCTGGCGAACAGGACCCAAGCTTTTCTAGAACGATTAATCCATGCAATTTGTTTTACGCAAACCCTACAGATAACATGCTAGAAATCGATAGAGGCGTTGGATACATAGCGCTTTTATATCAAGAAGCTTTAAAAAATATACTACTCGATGGAAGGCGCGGGATTTGCTTCGATGACACATTCAAAAGCTATATAAATAACCACGACTTAGAATTTGCATTACATGAAATTTATAACAATGTTTTATCTAAGCAAAAATTAGCAATCCTAGGGTTTGACGCATGCCTCATGTCTATGATAGGAATTGCATCGATAGCAAAAAAATATTCTCAATACATGGTTTCATCGCAAGAGGTAGAGTATGGAACAGGTTGGAATTATGAGCTAGCCCTAAAGCCACTGCTAAAACAAAGCCTAAGCCCAAAAGAACTTGCCCAGCAGCTTGTGTTTTCATATGAGCAAAACTATCAAAAAATAATAAATGAATATACCCAATCAGCACTTGATCTTTCTTTTTCTCAGGCGCTAGAAGATAGCATCAGCAAAGTCTCAGAATTGTTAATAGAGGCTTTGCAACATCAAACAAATCATAGCGCTTCAGACATATTAAGAAAGTGCAAATCAACAAAATACTGCACCTGCTTTGACGAACCAAGCTACATAGACCTTGGTCACTTTTTTTTAAATATACAGCAGCACGTTCAGCACATAAGTATCAAAGATAAATCTCGCGAGGTAGCCCTTCAAAGAGAATTGAGCAGCGCCCTGCAAGAAGGGTTAGACATAATACCTCAATTTGTAGTTGCTAACTGTGTAGGCCAAAAACTAAAAAACGCTCAAGGGATTTCAATTTACTTTCCAGAGCACTCAATATCTCAAAATTATTTAAAGTCACCATTTGCCATGACTAACTCTTGGAGTCATTTTATACAAAAGTACATTTTTGGGTAAATAATTTTATGTGGATAAGTGGTGGATAAGTGGTGGATAACTTGTGGATAACTCACCCCCCCTATCCCCATCCAATGATCAAATACTGGCTCTGGATCAGGAAATCCAAGTGTGCAACATTGCGATAGCGCGATCCAGAGCCCACAAAGGCACTACCCCCCATGAGTTATCCACATAGTTATCCACCACTTATCCACATGTTTTTAAAGAAAAAAAAGACTATTAGAACAACAAAAACACCTAGTTTGGTTGCGAGTTATCCACATAAACACGATTCACCTATTACTATAAGATATAAATATCTATATATAAATAATAATAATATCAAAGAGATGATCCAAAAAAAACGGGGTAGCTATCTTTCTACTTTTCATTTTTATTTTTTTGGCTATAATATTTTATGTTACTTATCAAAAATATCTTTAAAGAAAATTGTAATTCTCAAAATCGGGGTCCTTGTTATAAAATGTTAAATAAAGTTATTGCAGAACTTGTTGATGAAAAAGGTTTAGACCAAGCGTCTTTGCAGAGTGTTATTTGTGAAGGCATTTTGGCAGCTTATTCTAAAAAGTACCCAGAAGCGATTTTGAGAGTCTCTGTAAACAAAAAAACAGAATCAATTCTTGTTGAAGTTGAAAAACTTGTCGTTGCTACCGTTGAAGATCCAGTCATGGAAATATCGCTAAAAAAGGCTCAGGCCGTACAAAGCGGTATTACGCTTGGCGATAAAGTTTGGATAGCGTTTGAAGAGCCTATTGGGCGTGTTGAAATATTAAAAGCTCGTCAGGTTATCGCGGCAAGACTTAAAGATATTGAAGCTTTAAGTGTTTACGAAGCGTTTAAAGACAAAGAGGGTCATATCGTGCAGGGCGTTGTTCATAAACATGAGCAAAATGGTGCGCTTGTTATGCTTAGAGACACCATGGCCTTCTTGCCAAGGTCTCTGTCTATTCCCACAGAAACTTATGTTATCGGTCGCCCTATCCGGGCACTTTTAAAAACAGTTCATCAGGAGCATCGTAGCACTGGACAGCTTATTTTAGATCGTTCATCTGGTGAGTTTTTGGCTCGCTTGCTTGAATTAGAAATCCCTGAAATTTATGATAAATTGATTGAGGTTAAAGCTGTTGCTCGTCGAGCTGGATACAAGAGCAAGGTTATTGTGTCGCAAAACGATCCAAACATTGATCCTGTTGGGACATGTATTGGTGTTGGCGGCGGCAGAATTAAGCCTATTTTAAAAGAGCTTGATGGTGAAAAAATAGATGTTTTCTCGTGGGGAAATTCAAAAGAAGAGCTTGTTGCTCTTGCTTTGCGTCCCGCAGAGGTTAACAGAGTTGAATTATTAGATGATAAAAGAGCTCGCGCTTGGGTCAGTGAAGACCAAAGAGCGCTTGCTATTGGTAAACTTGGTCAAAACATAGGCCTGGCTTCAGAATTGTTGGGGTTAGAAATTGAGCTTGTTTCTTCTGGTCATGGACTTGAGGAAGTTGGCTTAGGGTCTCAGGATACTTCAGGGTCAAAATTTTAAAACTACGCTACGTATAGAGTTGTTGGTTCATGCGAATTAAAGATTTTTCTAATCAGTTTGGTGTCTCAGTAAATGAGCTTGTTGTTATTTTAAAAGAGCGTAAAGCTGGTTCGTATGGGGACGACTTTATTTTAAGCGATGATCAAGTAAGCTTCCTTCGGAGGCGCTTTAGTCATGTTGAATTTGTAAAGCCTTTTTCTCATGGACTTTCTCCTCAAGAAAAGGTTATCGTTCAAGATATGACGGTTGGCGAGTTAGCCATTAGAATGAAATGTTCTGTTTCTGGATTGATTTTGCAGCTTTTAAAGCGCGGAATTTTGGCAAATAAAAATCAAATTGTAAAAAAAGACCAAATTATAAAAGTTCTTGTTGATCTTGATGTTGCGCATGAAGGCCTTAAGGTTGACTCTGATTCTGTCTTAGAAAAATTTTTAGACGCAAAGAGCTCTTCTGGTGACGAGCGAAGATTGCCTACGGTTGCTGTTGTCGGTCATGTTGATCATGGAAAAACAACGCTTCTTGATTTCATTCGTAAAGCACGAGTTGCTGACGGTGAAAAGGGTGGAATTACTCAAGGTGTTGCAGCTTATGAAGTAACAACGAAGCATGGAAACTTAGTCTTTTTAGACACTCCTGGTCATGAAGCATTTTCATTAATGCGTGAACGCGGTGTGTTGATTGCTGACTTGGTAGTTTTGGTTGTTGCTCTTGATGATGGTGTAAAGCCTCAAACTATAGAATCTATAAAAGCTATTAAAAGCTTTGGCGCTACAACGGTTGTAGCATTAAATAAAATTGATAAAGTTTCTCCTGATCGAATTGACATTGTAAAGCGTCAACTTTCTGATCAAGGATTGTTGCCAGATGATTGGGGCGGAGAAACTCCTTATATCTCTATCTCTGGAAAAACTGGTCAAGGTGTTGATGATTTGCTAGAAGTTATTCGTTTGCAATCTGATATTCTTGATTTAAAAACAAGTTCGACAGATTGCGCTCGTGGCTTTATTTTAGAGTCTAAAATGGAGCATGGTCGTGGAGCTGTTGCAACAGTAATTTTACAGCGCGGAACAATTCATCGTGGTGATCATTTTGTATGTGGTTCTTCTTATGGAAAAATCAGCTCAATGAAAAACTATTTAAGCAAAAACATTGAAAGCGCTGGTCCTTCAGTTCCGGCACAAGTGGCAGGTTTTTCTGCGTTGCCTATGCCTGGTGATGTTTTTGAGTTTGTGTCAGATGCGTGTGCTGTAAAAAAACATAAAAACATTCAAGTTAGAACAATTGCTGACGCAACTAAGGGTGGTCAAGAAAAAACAGAAGGCGAAGGCGGAATTAACATTATTCTGAAGGCGAACACACTTCTGTCAAAAGAAGCTTTAATTACAAGCATTGCAAAACTTAATCTTGAACAGCCTGAAAAAATAAAAATAGTAGATGTTGGCGTTGGTGATATCAACGAAAGCAACATAGAGCTTGCAAAAACAACAGGATCTTTAGTTTACGGCCTTGGTGTTAAAATTGATAAAAGTGCTAAAGCTTCTATCAAAAAAAGTACCGTAATTAAAACATTTGATATTATTTATAAGTTGCTTGAAGACGCTAAAGAAGCTGTACTTAAAAGCCATGTGCGAAAAGTTGAAGAAAAAACTTTGGGCGTTGCTCGAGTTAAAGCTATTTTCAAAATTAAATCAGTTGGGATGGTTGCTGGTGCTGGCGTAGAAAGCGGAAACTTAGAACAAGGTTGCAAGGTTAAAGTTTATCGCGATGGCGAAATGATTGGCAAAGGCGTTATTCGAACACTTCAACGAGATAAGTCAAAAGCATTAACAGTCACACAAGGACATGATTGCGCATTTGCAGTTGAAGGGTTTACAAGCTGGAAAAATGGCGATGTTGTACATCACATTGTTGAGATTGTATCATAAAGTCTGCGTTGCTTTGGATTGTTATTGTTGCGCAACTTTAAGATTTACTCATTTGGCGGCTCTTTCTTGTTGCTATGAATTAAAATAAATAAAATTTTTGTCAGTAAGATTTGAAAGGAGATAGTATAAAACTGTCTCCTTCCTTTTTTTGATAGTAAGGTAGTATGGTTGGAGAACTGCTTATTGTCGGTGGTGGTCGTTGTTTGGGCTTTTAGGGGCACGCATTCCACCATCGATTTTTTTTGTTAATTTCCTGATTCGGGTGTTAATTTAAATCTGTTTTTATTCGTCTTTGTAGCTTTTTAAAGTTTCGATATTTCTTTTGTGGTCTTCTAGGCCTGTTTCTATTGGTGTTTCCACTATTTTTGGAATGTCTATAAATCTGGGGTCTTGCATGATCATTTTAAATGCATTTTTGCCAATCATTCCCTTTCCGATATCTTCGTGTCTGTCCACCTTTGATCCTAGCGGTTTTTTTGAATCATTTATGTGAAATGCTTTCATGTTTTTTATTCCAACAGTTTCGTCAAAATTTTTCCACATTTTTTTATAAAGATCTGGCGTGTCAAACCTATATCCAGAGGCAAATGCATGACATGTGTCAAAGCATACGCCAATATCATTTTTGTTTTTTACGTGATTAATTATTGTTGCGATTTGCTCAAATGTGTTGCCAATGGTTGATCCTTGTCCGGCCATTGTTTCTAAAAGAAGCATGACTGTTTTTGGTTTTGCTTTTTCTAGCGCACCGTTGATCTGATCTGCGGTAAAAAGAAGAGACTCTTCTTCGCTGCTTGAGTGCATTGTTCCTGGGTGTAAAACAAGATATGGAATTTTTAAATCGTCGCAGCGTTGCAGTTCTTCGACTAGTGCTGCAATAGATTTTTCCAAAGTTTCTTTTGTTTTTGAACCAAGATTTATTAAGTATGATGCATGCGCAACAACGACAGAAATATTTGAATTGTTTTGAGTATTTATAAATAAATCTATGTCGGGTTGTGTGATTTTTTTTGACGCCCATTGCCTGTTGCTTTTTGTAAATATTTGTATGCATGTTGCGCCAATTTTCTCACCTTGCTTAATTGCATTATAAAATCCATCAGCAATTGAAACGTGCGCACCAAGTAAATTATTTTTTTTATGCATAAACATTCCTTTATTAAATCTATTTTAAAAACCGATCTAGGGCTTTTTTTGTTTGACAAAAATCATGTTTTTGTAGATAGTTATAGCATGTGTTGTACCATATCTTTCAATAAAAATATCTTAATCTTTTTGGATAAATTCGTATGAAATTCCCAACTCTGCATCTGTCGATAAAGTCTTTGATTTTATCATTTTTTTTCGTTAGTTATTTAAGTCCATTTACTCAAAAATTATCAAAGGGCTTGGTTTATAAGACAGATGATTTTTCAGCTAGTTGTATGGGCAGATATACTCAAGAATATTTTGGAGCTCAAAACACTCAATTTTTAAATAACGCTATTCCTTGGGATTGCACATCATACGAAAGGTCAACAATTGACTTTACTATCGATGCCTTACACGGATCTGTTGAGCAGCCTAGGCTTTTATTTCATGAAACATTTCGGGTTCGTCACAAATGGGGATTTGAAACAGATGCTAAGGTTGGTGATTCTGTGGCAATGGTTGTTGATGTGCCTGTTCCTGTTAAGGGAAAGTCTGCAGACAAGCATTTAATTTGGTCTCGTGAAGCTTGGGTAAAAATGGCTCTTGGAAATTTAGATTATCCAAACGATAACTATTTACAGGTTGGATTGATTCCTTTTGAGGTTGGTCGTGGAATTAGTCTTGGAGCTGCATATGTAGTCCGTGGATTTTTGGGATTCTCTCCTGGAGACTCTATTGATCAGTTTGCTCCAGCTGTGCGCCTAAGCTTAAATCCCATAGCAGAAAGATTTGTTGTTGATTTTTATACCGCAATTCTTCAAAATTACACGCTTGGATACAGAAGCAATAGCGCGCCTGTCAGACAGGGTGACTTGGAGGCTGGATGCCTGGCAAGAGGATTGCCTGGCCAGTCATATGTTTCAGCGATGCGCAGTATGGTTAAGCTACTTGACGGAGCAAAAGAAAAATTGTCTGTTGAGCCATATATTGTTTTCTTACGGGGTCCTGATCAAGCTCTTGAGTTTTTAATAGACGCGGAGTCTTTGTTAACGACCTATGGTTGTGCAATTGAGGGCGTAAAGGGTCGACTTAACTGGGGGCTTGAAGGAGCTCTTAACCAGGGAAGCCAAGGCCTTAAGCCGTGGGATAGAAATTTAATAAAGTTAGCAAACAATCTTTCCACTGGTGCAATTTCAGAGCAGTATACAAAAATTTATACACAAGATCCTGCAATTACAAAAAACCCAACGTCTGCTTATGTAACATCAACAAACAGTGCTGCGGTAAAAGGCTCTCGTAAAGGCTCAAGCTTTAATGGAATGGAAATCGCTCCTGGGCTATGGAATGCATTTGATAGATTTAGACCAGCACAGCAATTTAATCTTTCTGGGTTTTTCTTAATGGGTGATGCTTCGTATGAATGCATCGAAAAAGTCTTAGTAGCTACGCTTGGTGCTGGATACGCATCTGGATATATTGGGCCACAGCTTAATACAAATCTTTTGACAACGGATCAACTTATGAATCAACAGTTTACAGGGTTTATTCCTGTGCAGTCTGTTTATTCTGGTAAGCGCTTAACTCAGCTTGTTGTTTTTAACAAAGGGATTCCTCGTTTTAACGTTAAAAATCCAAGCGCCATTACTATAAATCAAAACCTTAATCACGTTCTTCAATCTGATAGTATTGATGAAGTTACAAATATTATATTTTTTGGTGGAGCTGTTGATTGGAGTCCTCAAAATTGGAGTGATCATAAAGTAAAAATTTCTCCAAACGTAATTGGATATTGGTCGCCAGATGTGTCTAACTTTGTAGTTAAGCCTGCGGTGCTGTCTCCTCTTTCTGGAGCTGTTGTAGTTCCAGCATTGCTTCAGCCATCAAGTAATTCGCTTGGGATTGAGGTTACAACAAAACTTTCAGCTGATATATATAAAGAATTTAATATCTATTCGTATTTTGGACTTTTCTTTCCTGGGCAACATTATACGGATATGTGTGGAACTTTAATTGGTGGCGTTCCAACAGGAAATAGCCCTGCATATATTCTTGACGTTGGTATGACTTACAATTGGTAAAATTTAAATTATTGAAATAATTGCATTGATTGGATAAAAATAATGGAAAAAAGAACTACTTATTGTGGTTTTATAGAGCAACAGCATGTTGGTCAAGAAGTTACACTTTTTGGCTGGGTTCATAGACGTCGTGATCATGGCGGATTAATTTTTATTGATTTGCGTGATCGTGAAGGAATTATGCAAGTTATTTTTAATTCTGATTTTGACAAAGCAGCTCATGAGGCAGCACACGGCCTGCGTAGCGAATATGTTATTTCAGTCACTGGAAAAGTTGTTGCGCGCGATAGCAATTTAGTAAATAAAGATTTAAAAACGGGCGCTTACGAGCTTCAAGTTGCGTCTTTATATATTTTTAACAAAGCAGTTGCTCTTCCGTTTATGATGGAAGAGGCTGATCATGTCGAAGAAGAATTAAGATTGCAGTATCGATATCTTGATCTTCGTCGTGAAAAAATGTTTCAAAACTTGCGCTTGCGAAGTGATGTTTCTTTTTTTATCAGAGAGTTTTTTAGAAAAGAAGGCTTTTTGGACGTTGAGACACCTATTTTGACAAAAAATACCCCTGAAGGTGCTCGGGAATATTTAGTTCCATCTCGCGTTCATGAACGTAGCGTTTACGCACTTCCGCAATCACCTCAAATGTATAAACAGCTTTTAATGGCATCGGGCGTTGATAGATATGTGCAGATTGCTCGCTGCTTTAGAGATGAAGATTTGCGCGCAGATCGCCAGCCTGAATTTACACAAATTGACGTAGAGATGTCATTTGTCCAAGAAGAAGATGTTATGCAAACAATCGAAAGATTGCTAGGTCATGTTTTTAAACAAAGCATGAATCTGGATATCCCAAAAAATTTTCAAAGAATTACCTATGATAAAGCTTTTGCAGACTATGGTTCTGATAAACCTGATTTGCGTTACGATTTAAAAATTCAAGATTGCAGCTCATTGTTTGAAAAAACTGAATTAAAGTTTTTACAAACAGTTTTGCAAGCTGGTGGCAAAGTTGGTGGAATTTTAGTTTCACAAAAACAGTTCACGCGCTCTGAGCTTGATGGATGGGTTACAAAAGCTATGCACCTTGGAGCAAAGGGCCTTTTGTGGATTCGATTTAATGATCAAGGCGAAGCTGAATCACCTGTGTCAAAGTTTTTACCAGAAAACTTTTTGCAACTTGTTAAAACAATTATGCCTCAAGCAAAAGCGGGCGATACGATTTATTTGATTGCTGGAAAATATTTAGAAGCATGGACTCTTTTGGGTCGTTTGCGTTGCGCACTCGCTGCTGAACTTAATTTGATAAATCATGCAGAATTTCGTTTTTGTTGGGTAACTGATTTTCCATTGTTTGAGTATGATCAGGATGCAAAGCGTTGGAATTCAGTGCATCATCCATTCACAAGCCCTCAGCCGGGCTGGGAGACACAAGACTTTGGCGACATCAAAGCTCGTGCATATGACGTAGTTTTGAATGGCTATGAGCTTGGTGGTGGTTCGATTCGAATTAGCAATATTGATTTTCAAAAGAAAATGTTTACAATCTTGGGCCTTGATGAGGCAAAGATGCAAGAAAAATTCGGTTGCTTGCTTGAAGCGTTGCAGCTTGGTTGCCCTCCACATGGAGGCCTGGCGCTTGGATTGGATCGCATCATGATGCTTCTTACTAATTCAAAATCTATACGAGATGTTATTGCATTTCCTAAAACCCAAAAAGGCCTTGATGCTATGATGCAAGCGCCTGGACAGGTTGAAGAAAAAGATTTAGAGATTTATGGCCTGAAGTTTTTGCCAAAAAAACAAGAAGCTAAGTCTTAAAAAAATAAAAAAACAAAAAGCCCCGAAGTTAATCTCGGGGCTTTTTTATTAATGCTGTTTGATCAAAGTACGTAAATTGCCCCTAAGTCTTGATTTTCAGACTTCTGTTTTGATATATGACTATTCTAGGTAGGGTTTTTTAGATTTAGGGGTAAGTCATGAAAAAAAGCATGTTTTTATTATTTGTCTTTCATGTTGGCACGATTTTTGCCAAGAGTTCATTAATAATTTTATATGGTGGTTCGTCTGCTGGGAAATCATCCGTTTCTCGTGAATTGTGCAAGGCTTTGCCAGGTAAGTGGAAGGTCGTAGGCATTGATATGTTTGATTTTTCTCAGTCGCGTGGAGTATCTCCAACAAATTTGGCCATGTGGAGGCAAATTAGTAAGGATATAGACAGTGGATACAATGTTATTGTTGATACCATTTCACCACAATTTGTGTTTGATAAATCGAAGGCTCAAGAGTTTGTAGTTATAACTTATTGTCCACCAGTTGCTTTAATAGACCATGTTGCTAAGCGCAATAAGGGGACAAATGATCGTGATCACAGAAAAGTAAAAAGCGTGCTTGCTATGTATTACAACAAATTTAGAACTACTCTAAGCGAAAAAGAGTCTATCGATGTGTTGCGTAAATCTGATTTAGAAAATGCTACTTCTAACAAAAGAGCTCTAAATAAAATTAAAAAAGATTTTTTTTCAGGCAATCGTACAAAGGTTTTTATAGCCTCTGTTTTAAGTCAGTATGATTGCTGCGTAAACACGGGCAAAATGTCAGTTATCTCATGCGTAAGAAAAATTCAACAAGGCTTTGATGCACACATAGAAAAACAAAGCCTTGTTGAAAAAAGTTAATTGATAATTATTTTATCACCGTGTAGGTCAAAATTCATTTCTTTGACGCTTGGATGTTCGAGTACATATTGTGAAGCGGGTACAACGATGTATTGGTGAATAGCTCGTTTTAGTGGTCGAGCTCCAAACTCTTGCTCAAATCCATGCTCGGCTACAAACTCAAGGGCTTTTTCAGAAAATGATGCTTGAATTCCACGATCTAACAAGCGTTGCTTAAATGCTTGAAGGTGAGATTTTGCAATATTGCTAATAACTTTTTGATCAAGCATGTTAAAGAAAACAATGTCATCAATTCTATTTAAAAATTCGGGTCTAAATATTTTATGCAGTTGTTTTTCTATTTCCTTTTGTACTTTTTCATCAACAGTTTTTGATTGTAAAATTAAATCAGATCCAATATTTGATGTCATGATAATAACGCAGTTTTTAAAATTAATGGTTCTGCCTTGGCCATCTGTCAGTCTGCCATCATCAAGGATTTGTAAAAAAATATTAAAAACTTCTGGATGCGCTTTTTCAATTTCATCAAAAAGTATAATGCTGTAAGGGCTTCGTCTCACTGCTTCTGTAAGCTGCCCACCTTCCTCATGTCCAACATATCCAGGAGGTGACCCGATGAGTCGAGAGACAGAATGTTTTTCCATATACTCAGACATATCTATGCGGATAAGTTTGTGCTCATCGTTAAATAAATAGTCAGCTAAGCTTTTTGCTATTTCTGTTTTTCCAACGCCTGTTGGCCCGAGAAATAAAAACGATCCAATCGGTTTGTGTGGGTCGGTAAGTCCTGCGCGATGTACCTGAATTGCGTGAGCAATCTTTTTTAGAGCTCCATCTTGACCAATTACTCGCTGCTTTAAAGTGTCTTCCATTTCAAGAAGTTTTTTTGACTCACTTGCCTGTAATTTTTCAACAGGAATTCCAGTCAGGCGTGATAAAACTTTTGCAATATCTTCTTCGTTTACTTCTTCTTTGAGCATGTGTGAGCCGTTATTTTGTATTTTTTGATATTGGCTTTGGAGTTCTTTTTCTAGCTGTACAATTTTTCCATATTTTAATTCTGATGCTCGAGCAAAGTTTCCAACGCGCTCAGCCTGCATAAATTCATAAGTTGCAATCTCGATTTGCTCTTTTATGGTATTGATTTTTTCTAGGGGCTCTCTTTCAGACTTCCATTGATCTAAAAGTAATTTATGTTCTTTTTTAAGATCTGATAGTTCTTGGCTTAAATCTTTTAATCGATCTTGTGATGCTTTATTATCTTTTTCTTTTTCGAGGGCAACTTTTTCAATTTCAAGCTGCCTGATTTTTCGCTCCATTTGGTCAATTTTTTCTGGTTTAGATTCAATTGCCATTTTTACCATTGAAGCAGCTTCATCAACTAAATCAATTGCTTTATCTGGTAAAAATCTATCAGGTATGTTTTTTGCAGAAAGTTGCACAGCCTGAACGAGCGCAGCATCCTTGATTTTAATACCATGGTGCAGTTCATATTTGTCTTTTAGTCCACGCAAAATAGAAATAGCATCTTCAATTGAAGGTTCATCAATTAAAACTTTTTGGAAGCGACGTTCAAGCGCAGCATCTTTTTCAATATATTTTTTATATTCTTTAATTGTTGTTGCGCCAATGCAATGAAGCTTTCCGCGAGCAAGAGCAGGCTTTAGTAAATTTGAAGCATCCATTCCGCCGCCAGATGATCCAGCGCCAACAAGCATGTGAAGCTCATCGATAAATAAAATCACTCCGCCTTGTGATTCTTCTATGGCTTTTAAAATTCCTTTGATGCGTTCTTCGAATTCTCCTTGGAACTTTGTTCCAGCCATTAAAGATCCCATATCTAGAGCATAAATTACGCTATTTTTTAAACTTTCTGGCACATCGTTATTAATTATTCTTTGCGCAATTCCTTCAACTATTGCAGTTTTTCCAACGCCTGGGTCGCCGATGAGCACAGGATTGCTTTTTGTTCTGCGTGAAAGAATTTGAATAACTCTTCTTATTTCTTCATGGCGCCCGATAACCGGATCAAGCTTGCCTTGCTGTGCTAACTTGGTAATGTTTTGGCAAAATGTATCTAAGATTTCATATTGGTTTTCTTGTTTTTTATCACTCATTTTTTCCTCTCTAAGCTTTAAATAAAAATGATTATTATTGTTATTTTTATCCAGATTTTGCAACAGTTCAATCAAATTATAAAATCATTCATATTTTGACATTAATTCGCGCTTTCTTTACTATTGATTGATTAAGTTTTTAGTTTAAAAAAAAGAGTAAAGTAAGTGAAAAAAATAACTTTGTTATTGTCAGTATTCTCATCTGTTATTTCATTAAAAGCCCAAGACATTTCTTTTGCATCACTTCATGACGTGATGCTATCTAGAAAAGATATTTCGTATATTAAACACCATGATCCATTAAAGTTTTGTTATGAAAAATTGTCCGTTTCTACGTCTACAAATGAGGCTCAACCGATAGAAGGAATTTTATCTGAGACTTTTGTAGTGACAATTCCAAAGGGAATAGTTTGCTCTGATTTTGGGATGATCAAAATCGATAATCACATAGTCAAAGATTTTTTTAACCAACTGGTTCCATTTGGTGCGCAGGTCAATGATTTTTTAGCTAAAAAAACAGATTTGAATAAAGTGACAAAAATATCAGGCAGGGTTGCTGTAATTACAACGTCGCTACATAAAGTCTTTTCTCATTGGTTTAATGACGTGCTACCAAGATTAATAATATTGCAAGAATCAGGGATTGAATATGATTGGCTGTTTGCTCCAAAGTATGCACCATATATGAAAGAAACATATGAGTTATATGGCATTCCATTGGAAAAAATTATAGAGTGCACAGGGGAAGATCAATGCATTCAGGCAGATGAATTGATCGTTCCATCTATGGCAATACGAAGAGATGTTTGTGCAACTGATCCAGTTTATGATTGGTATCCAGCAACTGCATATTGGCCATATTGGATGACAGATAATATTAGGTCTAAGTTTTTACCAGAGGTGAAAAATATTGAAACAAACTATAATTTTTCAAAAAAAGTTTTTATTTCTAGAAAAGATGGATTTACTAGGTCAATAGTAAATGAAGATGAGATTTTTGTACTGTTTGAAGAAAAGGGATTTAAGCGTTACTGCCTTAGTAAAATGTCACTCCTTGAACAGGCTGTTTTATTTAATGGAGCAGACGTAATTGTTGGCGCTCATGGATCAGCACTTGCAAATATTATATTTTGCAAACCAAATACCATGATTATCGAAATTTTTCAAAAATTATACGATGCTCATTTTTGCAATCTTGCACAAGATATGAAATGTAATTATTTTGGTTTAAAAACTGAATTTACAAGTCGTGGCCACGTGGCCGATAGCACTATCGTTCCAGTAGATATTATTAAAAACTTTATATCCCTACATGTAAATGAAATATCATATTAAGTTAATTTTTTAGCTAAAAAGGTTGGAGTACGTGAAAAGAATTGTTAACACATGGATACTAAGTCTTATTTGCTTCGTAAGCACATTTTTACAAGCATCACGGATTTATCAAAGGTCTTTGTCAGAGTTTGTAAAAGAGTTTCCGCAGTCAAGTTATCTGCAATGTACAAATAACTATTCTTTTAATCATGCTCCTTTTCCACTGTATCCAGAGGATTCTAAATTTTTTCCATCACAAGGTGAGCATGCTGACATTTTTCTTTTAGAGGCCTCAAAGGCTTCTGTGTTGTTTGATGTTTCAGGATATGTTTACATCAACGATTCTTTTATTAAAGAAACTCAAATTAAAAATTTAAGCTCTTTTCATAAAAGTAATTTTGTTGATAGAAAAAACCCTTCAAGAATTACAAAAATTCCAGGTCGAGTTGCCATTGTTTCTCATTTATATCCATATTGCTATGGCCATTGGATATTTGATGTGCTTGGTCAGCTGGCACTTCTTGAGATTAATAATATAGAATATGATTATTTGTGTATTCCTTATTATACAAAATTTATGCAGCAATCATTAGATATTTGGGGTATTGATCGATCAAAAATTGTACCAATTGTTTATGGTGCTACTATACAAGCTGACTCTGTAATAATGGCAACAGCAATATCTCAAGATAAGCCAGGAGTTCGCGTCTCTTGCAATTATTATCATGATTTTTTATTGATGTATGTTCGAAATAAAATGATTGATGGTGTAAATTCTTTATCAGAAAAGTCTTATAATTTTCCAGAAAAGATATTTATTTCTCGTAAGGGAGCTAAGGGAAAAAGATCTGTGTTAAATGAAGATGAAGTATTTGAACTATTTAAGCCATATGGCTTTGTTAGATATGAGCTTGAGCATTTGTCGGTATCTCAGCAGATTTTACTATTTAATAATGCAAAAACAGTAATTTCATTTGTTGGATCTGGAGCTGCAAATATTTTATTTTGCAAGGCTGGAACTAACTATGTAGAGATTACTCAAAAAATGGTTGATGCTACATTTTTCTTTGTCTCTGACACATGTAAATTAAAATATAGCTTTATTAATGATTCTACTTTTGTAGATAATGGTGGTGGTATCTGGGCGTCTCCAGAGCCATTCCCTTTGCACAAAATTGAAAAATTTTTAGTTGAGCACCCTGATTTATAATATTAATAATAAAAAGAGACAAAAGATCTTTGGCTTAATTTGTAGCAAAAAATAATTAAAAAAATGAATAGATTTATTTTAAATGAAAAAGGAATTTGTTGATGAAGTTTGTGCGTAATATTTTATTTGTGAGCTTTATTTGTTTTGTAAGCACATTTTTACAAGCATCACGGATTTATCAAAGGTCATTGTCAGATTTTGTAAAAGAGTTTCCGCAGTCAAGTTATGTGCAATGCACAAGTAACTATTCTTTTAATCATGCTCCGTTTCCACTGTATCAGGATCATGTTAACTATTTTCCGTCGCAAGGTGAGCATGTTGATATGTTTATTCTAGAGGTTCCTCAAGGGACAGCTCTTTTTGATAAAACAGGATATGTTTATGTAAACGATTCTTTTGTTAAAGAAACTCAAATGGGTGGATTAAATTTTTTTAACAACCAAGATTTTATTGATCAAGAAGCGCCATCAAATATTTTGAAAGTTTCAGGTCGTGTTGCAATTGTTTCTCGTTTGTACCCTTATTGCTATGGACTTTGGTTTTTTGAGATACTTAGCCAGCTAGCATTGCTTGAAGTTTATGGCGTTGAGTATGACTACTTGTGCATTCCTTACTATGAAAAATTTATGCAAGAATCATTAGATCTTTGGGGAATAGATAGATCAAAAATTATACCGATGGTAACGACTGGGTGCATACATGCAGATGTTATTATTATGCCAACGTCCGTATCTGGATGTAAGGTACCACCTTCTTGGCTCGTAAATCACTATGTAGATTTTTTAATGAAACATATTCACAATAAAATTTTAGCTGGGGTTGAAGCTTTAAAGCTTGATACTGAGCGTTCAGAAAAAATATTTATTTCAAGAAAAGATGCTGGTGGAAAAAGAGCAATCCCAAATGAAGATGAAGTGTTTGCTTTATTTGAGCCACTTGGATTTAAAAGATACGAATTAGCTAGGCTGTCTGTTGCAGAAAAAATTTCATTATTTAATAACGCAAAAACAATAGTTTCGTTTTTGGGATCAGGTAGTACAAATATTATGTTTTGTAAGCCAGGAACTCATTACATAGAAATTACACAAAAAATGGTTGAGGCTACATTCTTTTATGTTGGTGAAATTTTTGGATTAAAGTATAGCGCTATCGATGATTCTCCTGGTCTTGAAGTTCATCATGGACCATGGACAGCGCCAGTTCCGTTATCTTTGGAAAAAGTTAAAGAGTTTTTAGTACAGAATCCTGAGCTGTAAAAGAATCAATAAGAATTGAAAAGAAATGGAATTGCTAATTTTTATAGCAATTCCATTTCTTTATTTACTACATGAAATAAATTATTCTTTTGTTCGCTTCCAAAAAGCGCCTATATTATCCGCTGTTTTACATAGCTCGTCAGTAATATTAAATTTGTTTCTAAAATCATGTACTGCTTTAGCGCAACACGGGATATTGTAATCATCAATAATTACCCATCCACCAATTGATAGCTTTGGGTATAGGCTAGTAAGAGCATCCATTGTTGATTCGTAGTAGTCACCATCATCCACCAATTGATAGCTTTGGGTATAGGCTAGTAAGAGCATCCATTGTTGATTCGTAGTAGTCACCATCAAGTCTCATAACCGCTAGTTTTTCCATTGGCGCATTAGGAAGAGTATCTTTGAACCATCCCTTTAAAAAACAACTTGGCTTTCTAGCAGCCCATAAAGACTAAAATTATATTGAACCTGGTGTAAAGGAATCGCTAAAACATTGTTGTAGTTAGTTAAAATTGCAAAATCTTTATCATCTGGATAGAGCTCGGTATTTACCTTTGGCATTCCTTCAAAAGAATCAGCAACGAAAACTTTTTTTTCAGTATTTTCATATGCTTTTAAAATTGATCTCATAAATATACTAGCACCACCTCTCCATACGCCTGTTTCTATTAAATCTCCAGGTATATTATTTTGTAGCACATCTTCAACACAAAATTGTAAATTATTTAACCTATGCAGGCCGATCATTGTATGTGCTGCATCTGGCCAATCAAGGCCATTTTCGCGAACTTTTTCTTGATATGGGTTGCTATGGTTTTGGCTGGCATATGCAGTGTCTTGATATATAGAATTAATTAAACATTTTTTCATAAGATCTAAATAAAGATCTTTGCTTAAATCTGCATGGAGGGCAGGGCATAGTAATAAAAAAGCGGCATAAAGAACATCTGTTATCCTTTGTATTAGTAATAAAATATAATACTTTGGGTTAAATTTATTTGATGCACAATTGTAATTTATAACATGTTTTGTTTTTATTCCTTAAGTGTTAAAATTGTCTTTTTGGCGAACCAAAAATTTGTGAAACCTGTTTAGAAAAACTAAAATATTCTTGTTTTACGGAGTTTAGAATTAATTCCTGCTTTGCGTACAAATCTTCATAATTATCCAAGGCATTTCGTATCTTAGCTTCAAGAGTACCATCAATTACATCTGTATCTGAAAATCTAAAATAATCGTCGACTGGAAATGATTCATAATCTGTTGCGCAACCTTGATTGTGAATAAAAATAATACAACCCCTAAGCAATGCCTCACGTGGAATTCTGTCTTTGCCTGGAAAGTGTCCAAAGTCTATATAAACTTTTGATGTATCTAGAGCCCAAAGCATTCCAAAAGAGTTTAAATTTTGAAGACGAATATATTTATACATAGGATTGTTTTGAGTGAATAACTCTCCAAGGTGCCGTCCTTTCGATGGATAGTACGCAATGCAATTTTCTTTGGCTGCAACAGGTGAAGCGTTGAAATAAGATTTATTAATATAATCACCAAGCAAAAAAGACTTCGCTCCCCACGAGCTTAATATTTTTTGTATCCAAGGAGCTTGTGCGGCATGAGAACAGTCTAGCAAACGTAGGCTCTTTTTATCTATTAGGTCTCTGCAAGTATTTGACCTATCAAATCCATGCATATTATTTATAGAAAGCCATGCGATCATTTTTGAGGCACCATTAAAAAATGGTAAAAAATCACACATGCCTTCTGGTAGAATTATCATAGTAGACTTGTCTAATATTACGTCATTTTTTAGGTGCTCTATTTCGTATTCAGCTTTGTATATATTTGGTGTAAGGTCGTCACTATTGCCACAAAGATACCATGAGCTATTTTGATATTTTCTTTTAATCATTGACTCACTTATGAACCAAAGCAGATAAACGTTAAACCCTAATTTTTTTAATTCTAAAGAAATTTGACATAGGTTTTCGGGGCCCCCAGTAACTAGCGCTGGGCACATAATAACAACTGTTGATATTTCATTTTTAATTAATATCCCTTCTTCTGTGGTTAAAGCATTATTGGAAGTTTTTAAAAAATCATATAAAGATTCTACTTTATCTTTTTGTGCAAATTCATCTTCAATTACTGGAAAAATATTTGACCAGATTGTTATGCTGAATAAAAAGCAAGCTATTGTTTTAATGTTCAAGGTGGCCTCAGCTTTATATATAAATTGTAAAATAGTATCTTTAAAAGCCTTAATCAATATTTAAATCACCTATCATTTTTTGAATAATATCGAGCGGCATACTTGTGTTATCACTCCATCCGGAATAGTAATTCGGTGAAAATTCTATTGTTTTAATGGGCGTATAATTTAAACCAAGCTCTTGTGATAAATACCAAAAAGTACAATCATTCAGCCCTTGGAAAAGTTCTATAATCTGAGTTTTGGGTGTACAAAATATACAGTTTGCCAGGCCAGTACCTTGTGGTGAAATAACAATTTCTGCATTGTGAAATAATAAAATTTGTTGAGTTACGGATAAATGCTCAAGTTCATAGCGCACAAAGCCATGAGGCTTTAGCAATGCAAACACATCATCTTCGTTTAAAAGTTTTCTTTGTGGAGAATCTTTTCTTGAAATAAAAATGCGTTTACTTTTTTCGTGCTCAGATGGAAATTCTTTTGCCGCAGCAAGCAGTTTATTTATAACATATTTGATAAGGTGCGGCTGCACATAACAAGAAAAATAAATACTATTTAAGCTGCTATTTGAGACAAGAGATGGAATTATAATCTCTTTTGCTTGCAAGTAGGTATCATCGTTTGAAGGCGTAAGTATTTTTTCTTGTGGGATTCCCCAAAGATCTAAACTACCTTTTATGTAAGCTCTGTCTTGCGGGGTGTAAATATAATCATATGGCTCGCCGCTTATTTCTAAAAGGGCTAATCTGCAAAGTACTTCTGTCAGCCAATGGAAATAATTTCCGTATGCAGGCTGCGTAATGACCGCAACTCGTTTCGCAAAGTATTGTGGCTTATAGTTATATTGTTTTACAAGTTGGAGGTTGTGCATAAATTTTTTCCAAATCATTTCATCGATAAAGTGATTATTTATGACAGTAAATCCATTTTTTGATTGTAGGGTTCCGTTTGGAATGGTTATGACAAATGTTTCATCGAATCTTCCCTTGTTTGGATGCCACGACTGATTCAAAGACAAGGGAAACTCTGCATAATTAAAATCAACAGGATCAAAACATTTTGTATATTTAATTGATGGATTTTCTTGAATGATTTGTTTTATTGGAAGGATATCGAACCACCAACAATTAATTTTTAAGTGAGAAAAACTAGTTAAAAAGATTAATAATATTTTGGTGTAATTTTTTTGTGACATTGTTTAAAATCCTAAAAGTTTTTGTTTAAATTAATGGCTTTGTAAATATTATTTAATCCATGTAGAAGATATGTTGTTTTTTAAATATGCTTCATATTCTTCAGATGGCATATGATTCTGAAAGTCTTTGAGCCATGGAAGATGTAGGCAGGTATAGTTTCCCGCAACTCTTATATTGTAGCCAAGATAAAACTTGTGGTTAACTAAACAAAAAGTAGTATCGATTGGAGCTTTGTATAGCTCTAAGGAGTAATTTAATGGGTAGATTAATCTTGTTTTCCAGAATTGACTCTCCCATTTTTTAATAGTGCAGCCATTACAGAAGACGTCTGTTCTTATTTGGTCAGAGTTAATGTGCAATGCAAAGCCAACTTTATGAGCCTTAAAGTGATTTGATAGGGCCACCAAAATATTAATAAAATCATTGGGTAGATTAATGTTAAATTTTAAGTCTGGATCTGTCATTATATGAATATCACCAATTACACTTTGTATAAATCGATTTGCAATAATGCGATGTCCATGATTAATTTTTTGCCTTAGAAGTGTGTACTTGAAATCATTTGCATAGTAATTTAACAATGGCTCGTAGCTGCTATTGTTGTCTATAATGATTATATCGGTCGTGTATTTTTCTAATTGAGAAACCATATGCTTAATATAGGTAAGTTGATTATATCCAATAATTACAATTGGCATATTCTTTTTTATTAAAGTTCCCGCATCGCTCAACGGCTCAAAGAGGATAGAAGTGAAAGGATTTTTTTTAATATAGTCAGCAATGTTAAGACTTGGGCAGCTTGTTTTAAAAAATTTAAATAAATATTCGAATTCGGCAATGTTTTTATTTTCCCACCAATCTAAATGAAATGAAATATACGCCTTTGCTTTATTGTTATAAGCAAAATGCAGCAGGTCTTCGAGAATGCTCTCTTCGCCGCCTTCAATGTCGCACTTAATAAATGATATTTTTTTATTTTCTATTGCATCGTTTTCATATACAAAATCATATATTAATTGTTTAAAAGTTGTGGCTTGAATGCTGTAATCATTTATATTGTCTGATTCCTTTTTTACATGTGAAGTAGATAGATTAAGAGCGTTTTCTCTTGGCCCAAAAACAACATGATCGCTTGTTTGCTTTACTGGTTTTTCACAAATAGTAACGTTTGAACATTGCGATGCGCTTAAATTGTTTTTCAGGCATTGCAAAGAAGTACGATCTGCGTCCACAGCAATAACGTGCCCAAAATTTTTAGATAACCATATTGCGGTCGTTCCAATCCATGCACCAAGATCAATAGCTACCCCATTAGGATCTTTTACTTTGTCGAAAACTTCAAAAGTTTCTCTTTCCCAGCTGGCAAATATGTTTTTAACGAAGTTATCTGTTTCTTCATCAAAAGGAACAAAAGAATGTGGTACATTTTTTTTATCAATATTTATGAGACCATTGCTTGCATTTGTTGCAATATGTAAAACTATAAATAGTGACGCAGCTAGATAGCGATAAAGACATAGATTGCTCAATGTGCTTTTTCTTGCGTGATCAGACTCCATTTTGTTTTCCTATTGTTTATCTATAATCATTTGTTGAAAAATAGATAAGTTTTTTAAAAGTTGTTCTTTTTTTTCTACTAAAATTAATGAATCTGTGGCGCGATTATCAAAATATTTTAATGCGTGCTGCGTTGCCTCGTGTCCAACTTCATATTCCCTTATATTCCATGCAGCAAAGGCTAAAAGCTCATATCGCACTATGTCATAAAATATTGTTTCGACAAAAACAATTTCTTGTTCGGGCTGTTTTATTGTTGTGGCATGCTTTGCAAATAAGTATGCAATTGAATAGTCGCCAACATGTATGTAATGGTATGCGATTTGAATCAGTGGCTCGATACGAGTTGGTCGTAGGCTAAAAGCTTTTAAATAATATTCCATTGCTTTTGTCCAATTTTCCAGCAAGCCGTAGCTGTATGCAAGCTTGTAATGAGAAATATAATATTCATCGCTATTGTCTATAATTTT